>MENF01000218.1 GCA_001769035.1 Bacteroidetes bacterium GWA2_32_17 | reverse complement strand
TAAACTCCTGATTTTTTAATACTTCGAATGCCTTGAACTCGAACATTATGAATCAGACACAGAGTTTATAGACAGGCACTATTTACACGAAGAAATGAAAGAGGAAGATTAAAATATTTTTTTATTTTATTTTCAATCGATGAATAAATGCTAAACTCAAATTACTTATTTTTGGATAACCATATTTACCCCAGTTCCAATATATGAACGAACTATACGAAATCCTAAATAACCTGCTTTAGTATTTTTATCAATAAATTTTCTATCGTTTATATTCATTTCATTTTTCCATGAAGTTCCTTTAATTATTTTTATTTGCTTATCAATACTGGATTTTGATGTCCATTCAGATACATTACTATTAATATTATACAACTTTAAATTATTGCTTTTTCCACTCAAAGATGGTTTTATTTCGTTACAGATTTCTTCTTTATTATCTTTTGTTAAAAATGCTGCATAAAACCATTCTTCTTCGGTTGGTAAACGGTAATCGTTTATTAAAATATTTTTATTTTTAGCTTGTTCAATCATTGTTTTCCAGATGCAGTAATATATTGCTCCGAAATATGATACACCAACAACCGGGTAATTATCAAATTTTTTATCAGAAAAATAATTTAGATATAAATGATATTTATCAGAATTAACGGGGTATTCTTTTGCTAAAGCCATTGAGTCAATAATTTCTTTGTTTAATTGTTTGTAAACAATGTATTTATTAACAGAAATTGAATCAAATATGGTAAAATTCAATGTGTCGTTTTGGTGTGCATTAACATAATCTGTAAATTCCCTATATTCTTTATTTGCAATTTCATTACTCATCCAAAATGGAGCAATTGTAATTTTTTTACTTGTTGAATCGCCAATAAAATCGAAACCGCCTTGTTTTACAAATTGCATTCCTTTCGGAGCTGGCTCAAACCAATTATCATTTTGAGAATACAAAAAAAATGAAAAATTAAGTGCAAAAACTGTTAAAAAGAATTTTGTGTACATAATGTTAATTATTTAGTATTCGTTCGTAATATCAGCATTCTTAATTTAAAAGGGAAAATGGTATAAGGAAATAGGTAATGACGGCTAAACCATTATACCATATAACTTTATACCTTATCTTCATAAGTTCAGAATTAAAAATATAATATAAATTTACATTTTCCTCTACTTTACAGACAAACTCTATTTAAAACCCATTCAATTTTATTAAAACTGTTGGCAACAACAATAGAAACCCTAATAAAAAAAGAATTACCATAAAAGGTAAAATCCACTTAAACCATTTTCCGTATGGGATTTTTGCCATGCTTAAAACTCCAAGTAAAACGCCACTAGTTGGAGTAATCATATTTGTAAAACCATCGCCAAATTGAAAAGCCATTACAGTTGCCTGGCGCGAAAGTCCGATTAAATCGGAAAATTGCGACATTATTGGCATTGTTAATGCGGCTTTGGCAGAACCCGATGGAATTATTATATTCATCATTGTTTGAATAACATACATTGCACTTATAGAACCAACTTTGCCTAAATTGCTCATTGAATTTGAAACATTATATAAAATTGTATCAATTATTTTTCCGTCGTTTAAAATAACAATTATTCCGCCGGCTAAACCAACTATAAAAGCTGCCGAAAAAATATCTTTTGCCCCTTCGTTAAAATTTTTCACAATTTCGTTTGCTCCATATCCATAAGCAATTCCTGACAATAATCCCATAACAAGGAATAAAGTTGCAATTTCCATAACATACCAACCATATCCCATAACACCAATTATAAGAAATAACATTGTGTATAACAACAAATTAATTATAAAAAAATGGACAGATTTACGCATGGCAAAAAAACCTGTGATAAAGAAAATTACAGTAATAACAGGTAAAACAGGAGTTGTTACAGAACTTTGTCCAACGCTTAAAGTTGTTTTTGGAAAAAGAATTGAAATAACAATTAATAAAATTGACGTTATAACATAAGCAACCCAACCGCTTTTATTTTTCTTATACTCAATTTTATCCGAAGATTCAATATGTTTTTTTCGCCAATCTTCATCTTCGCTGTACATTAGTGATGATTTTGGATTTCGTTTTATTTTACGTGCATACCATAATACAAAAGCAATTCCTGTAAATGTTATAATGAGCCAACAAAAAAAGCGATATTCGATACCTGAAAACAATGGAAGTTGAGATATTCCTTGTGCTATGCCAATAGTAAACGGGTTTAAAATTGCTCCGGCAAAGCCAACGTGGGCAGCTAAATAACACAAGCAAACACCAACAATTGAATCGTATCCCATGGAAATTGCAAGAGGAACAAATATCACAACAAATGCAATAGTTTCTTCGCTCATGCCAAAAACAGCTCCAAAAATGCTGAAAATTAGCATAATCAAAATCATTACTATATTATTGATACCTATTGCATTAATTATTTTTATTTTTTCAAATTTTTTAGTTGATTTTAAAAAAGCTGCAATACCTACATCAATTGACTTTGTGCTATTCATTATCCAGAATGCACCGCCAATAATTAAAATAAAAACAATAATATGTGCCTGTTTTTGGAAACCTTTAAACAAAGCACTGAATATTTCCCAGGTTTGTGGTGAGTTTTGTGTATAATGAAATGAATTATTTGTAATAACTTCTCTGTCAATGCCATTAACATTAATTGTGTGCCTGTTGTACTCGCCACCAGGAATAAACCACGTTAAAATTGCAGCAACTACAATTATAAAAAATACAATTACATAAGTATGCGGAATTTTCTTTAGCATTTGTTTAACATTTGATAATTTACAAAAATAAGTTTTTGAATTTGATTTTAATGATTATTTTTGAATGTTAAAAATAACAATAATTTGTTAAAATGAATTTTCTTGTAATTAATATTAAAGAACTTATTCAGGTTGAGCAAAAGTCGCATTTAAAAGTGTGTGGAAAGCAAATGTCGAAACTTCCTTCAATTAAAGATGCTTTTTTATATGTTGAAAGTGGTAGAATTATGGGTTTTGGTTCGATGAAAGATTTTAATTTAAAACGTGAGAGATATTACAGCATGTCTTCTAAAATAATTGATGCGAATAGCAAGTCAATATTACCAACATGGTGCGATTCGCATTCACATATTGTTTATGCTGGAAGTCGCGAAAAAGAATTTGTTGATAAAATCAAAGGTTTTAGTTATGAGGAAATTGCAAAGAGAGGAGGAGGCATTTTAAATTCTGTAAAACAGCTTCAAAAAACATCAGAAGAAGATTTATATGAACAGTCAATGCTTCGTCTTAACGAAGTTATAAAGTTAGGCACCGGTGCAATAGAAATAAAAAGCGGTTATGGCTTAAATACCGAAAGTGAATTAAAAATGCTTCGTGTAATTCGTAAAATGAAAGAAAATACTTGTGCAAAAATAAAAGCTACATTTTTAGGAGCTCATGCTTTTCCGATTGAATTTAAAGACGATAAAGAAGGATATATTGATTTGCTTATAAATGAAATGCTTCCAATAATTGCTGCCGAAGATTTAGCCGATTTTATTGATGTTTTTTGCGATGATGGTTTTTATACAACAGAACAAACCGAAAGAATTTTAATGGCTGGTATAAAACATGGATTACGCCCAAAAATTCATGCCAACGAACTTGCAAAATCGGGCGGAATACAAGTTGGAGTGAAATATGGAGCTTTATCAGTTGACCATATTGAATATACTAGTGATGATGAAATAAAGTGTTTATTAGATTCTGATACAATGCCAACTATATTGCCAGGTGCAGCTTTCTTTTTAAATATGCTTTTATCGCCAGCTCGCAAAATGATTGATGCCGGTTTACCAGTTGCTCTTGCATCTGATTATAATCCTGGTTCATCACCTTCGGGAAATATGAATTTAATAGTTTCGATGGCTTGTATTAATTATAAAATGTTGCCCGAAGAAGCTATAAATGCTGCAACAATTAACTCGGCTTATGCTATGGGAGTTTCTGATAAATTAGGAAGTATTGCTTTAGGAAAAGATGCTAATTTTATAATTACAAAACCAATTTCCTCTTATGAATATATTCCATATTCTTTTGGAAATAACGTAATTGAATCGGTTTATTTGAAGGGACAGGTGCAATAGAAAATTATAATTATTGTTCAAAAAAGTTCATAGTCATTTAATAGTCATTCATCCTGTGAAAAAAGAAAAAATCATCATCACCGCAAATCCTTCCGATGATGTTTTAAGGAATATATTTATGAAGAAAATGAAAGTTAATACTTCGTCAATAAAATTTATAAAACAAAACCTTATGGAAGAAATAATTATACAGAAAATAAGCGAGTTTACTAACATCCCTGTAATAAATATTATGAGCAAATCAAGAAAAAGGGAATATGTATATGCCCGATGTATTATTGCCAATTATCTTCGGCAGGACGGATTGACTTTTATGAAAATAGGTTATATCCTGCACAGAAACCACGCTACCATTCTCCATTATCTTAAACTGCATAAAAAACTTTGCTCCGATCCAGAATACATCTATTCAAAAATAATAGGAAATCCCAAAATATGGGCTGAAATAAATAAAAATTTATACACCGAAAAGATAATACAAAAAATTGAATGGTATGAACAGGAAATAAAAAACTTAAAGGATAACTTGTTGAGGAAGGATTGACCTTTGCAAGACAAGTTAACTTTGTTAGAAACAATCTCATTCAGCATGGGTATATAACCATTGCTATAGTTAGTAAATACACAATTCAGAACTCCTGACCTCTCGCAAAATCAATCCGCTATCTAGTGTCTGTCCATAATGTCCGATTTTTTCGTTATGCTTATTTTGAAAACAGTCATTTACAAATGTAAACTCCTTGGTTTTCAAAACTTCGCAAGCCTCAAACTCGAACATTATGAATCAGACACTGAGTTTATATACAGACACTAGTTAGTAAATACACAATTCAGAACTCTCTCGCAAAACCAATCCGCTATCTAGTGTCTAACTGCATAAATAATCTACATTATTAAAACATATAACACTTAACAAAAAATGATAAATTTTTAAGTATGTCTAATGGAATTGAAAGAAACGCTTATTGCTTTATAAATAATTATGACCACTTAAAGTATAGCAGAAAACCACTTGTTAATGACATAACAAAAGTTGATAAAGCAATAACTGAATGTAAAGGGTTGATTTCAATTTTTGCAAAAAGCATAGAAACTGCACGTAAAACAAATCAGGGAAAAACACTTAGTCATTTCTTGTTTTATGTTTTATGTTATTTATTTTTAATATAGATTACTATTGCAAGTTAACACCAGCGGATTGTATTAGTCCCCAATAATTTTCACTAATACTCTCTTTCTCCGTTTCCCATCAAATTCGCCATAAAAAATTTGTTCCCATGGTCCAAAATCAAGTTTCCCATTTGTAATTGCAACAACAACTTCGCGTCCCATTATTGTGCGTTTTAAGTGAGCATCGGCATTATCTTCAAAACCGTTATGTTTGTATTGCGAGTATGGTTTTTCGGGAGCAAGTTTTTCGAGCCAAACTTCAAAATCGTGATGCAAACCGGACTCATCATCGTTTATAAAAACACTCGAAGTAATGTGCATTGCATTTACCAAACATAATCCCTCTTTAATTCCACTTTCGGTAAGACATTGATTTACAAATGAAGTTATATTAAAAAGTTCACGCCTTGCTTTTATTTCGAACCAGAGTTCTTTTCTGTATGATTTCATTAACTACTTTACATTTAATGAATTAATAATATTTTCGATTTTTAAATCAAGTTTTAACCCTGTTGCATTAAAATCGTTAGGTGAAGTTAATTTTTCTTTTACTCCGAAATAAAATTTAATTTTTGGTTCGGTACCCGAAGGTCTAATAGAAATAATTGAACCATCGGTTGTTATAAATTGTAAAACATCTGATTTTGGTTGTTCAATTGTGGTTTTTGACCCATTTGTAAAATCATGAGATATTTGTAACTGATAATCTTTCATGCAAACAATTTTAGACGAGGCAATTGAAGTAGGAGGGTTTTGTCTGAAATTTTTCATCATCTTTTTAATTTCTTCTTTGCCATCGCTTCCTTTTTTGGTAATTGAAAGCAATGACTCTTTATAAAATCCATATTTACAATAAATTTCGATTAGCAAATTGTATAATGTTTTTCGATGTTCTTTAGCCCATGCAGCACATTCGGCAAGCATAGCACATGCCGAAACGGCATCTTTATCGCGAACATAATCGCCAACTAAAAACCCATAGCTTTCTTCGCCACCGCAAATATATTTCTTTTTTTCTTCGTTTTCGAGAATTACTTCGGCAATATATTTAAAACCAGTTAGAACATCAAAATATTCGACATTAAAATCGTTTGCAATTGCTGCAATAAGTTCGGTTGTAACAATTGTTTTAACAATATATTCGTTTCCTTTTAATTTTTTGTTTTCTTTCCATTTGCTTAACATGTAGTATGTTAAAATAGTTGCAGTTTGATTTCCATTAAGAAGAATATGCTCTCCTTCTAAATTTTTAACTGCTACTCCAACTCTGTCGCCATCGGGGTCGGTTGCCATTACAAGGTCTGCATCAATTTTTTTTGCAAGTTCTAATGCTAAATTTAAAGCTGCTTTTTCTTCGGGGTTTGGGCTAATAACTGTTGGAAAATTTCCATCGGGAACAGATTGCTCTTTAACAATGTGTACATTTGTGAAACCGATTTTCTTTAATGTCATTGGAACAAGCTCAACGCCAGTACCATGAATAGGAGTATAAACAATTTTCAAATTGTGATGATTTTTTATTGAGGCGGGAGACAAAAGAGTTTTAATTACCTCGTTTATATAAATATTATCAAAATCTTTTCCAAGTATTGTTATTGAATCAGCAACTTTTTGATTTTTAACATCGCTAAATGACTTAATAGCATTAACTTCTAAAATTACATTTTTATCGTGTGGTGGTACAAGCTGACCACCATCGGTCCAATATGCTTTGTAACCATTATATTCTTTTGGATTATGAGATGCAGTAAGCATAACTCCACCATTACATATTAAATTTCTAACAGCAAATGACAGTTCTGGAGTTGGACGAAGCGACTCGAAAATAAAAACTTTAAACCCATTCGCAGAAAAAACATTTGCAGTTACTTCGGCAAAAATTTTACTGTTGTTACGGCTATCATAAGCTATTGCAATCCGATAGATACTTGATTTTAAATCTTTTTGTTTTGGAAAGGTTTTAATAATATAATTACAAAAACCTTGTGTTGCCATTTGAACAGTATAAACATTCATTCTGTTTGTACCAACACCCATAATTCCACGTAAACCGCCGGTTCCAAATTCAAGGTCGTTGGCAAATGCTTCGATTAGCTCTTGAGGGTTATTAAGTAAATCTTTAATCTGATTGCAAGTTTCAGTATCTAAACCACTTTGCAACCATTTTTCAGCTTTTTGAGATGCAATTAGGAGTTTTGAATCTTCCATATATTATTGTTTATTGTTTAAAAAAGTTTATTGTTTATCGTTTATTGTTCAAAAAGTTTATTGTTCTATGTTTAAAAAAGTTATTTGTTATTTAGTTATTAAGTTATTTAGTTATTAAGTTATTTGTTATTAAGTTATTATGTTATTTGTTATTTAGTTATTTCAATGTATTTTTATCTATTTCTGTTTTTTAAAAAGTTTATTGTTCTATATTCAAAAATGTTCATTGTTCACTGCCTACTGTTCTATTGTATTTCTACCTATTTCTATTAATTTTTACTTTTTCATTATTTAATTAATTGTTTATTTATTTTATTTATACATTTTTCGAGACTATCCTGCCAAGGAGGGATTTCAATATTGTAAGTTTCAACTATTTTATTTTTATTTAACACACTATATTTTGGACGTTTTGCAGGAGTGGGGTAATCTTTGGTTTCAACAGGATTTACTTTGCATTTTAAATTAGCAAGTTTCATTATTTCGGTAGCAAAATCGCACCAACTGCAACTCCCTTCGTTCGAGTAATTATAAATTCCAGGTTTAAAGCAATTATTTTTTTCGTCAACTGTCGAAATTATATTTAATATTACTCTTGCAAGGTCGTTAGCATAAGTGGGGCAGCCAATTTGGTCGTTAACAACATTAATTTCTTCGCGAACGCTGCCTAATTTTAACATTGTTTTTACAAAGTTGTTTCCATAAGAAGAGTATAACCACGAAGTCCTAAAAACAACAGTTTGAATATATCTTGATGCTTCAATTTCGCCTTTTAATTTTGTTAAACCATAAACTGATTTCGGATTTGTTTGGGAAATTTCGGTGTAAGGAGTTTTAGATGCTCCATCAAAAACATAATCAGTTGAAATATGAAAGAATTTAATTTTATAATTTGCAGCAAGTTTTACAAGGTTTGAAACTGCTGTAACATTTATTTTATCAGCGTTTTTATAATCCGATTCAGCTTTGTCAACAGCTGTATAAGCAGCACAATTAATAATATAATTTACTTTGTTATTATTAAAAAATTGCTTAAGCATTGGAACATTTGTTATATCAAGTTCATTTACATCGGTAAGTATAAAATTAAAATGATTAAATTCTTTTCTTAATTCTCTGATTTCATTGCCTAATTGGCCGTTTGAGCCTGTAACTAATATGTTCGCCATTGTTTAATAAATAAAATTATATTCTGCATTATTAAAAGATGGTTGCATTTTATCCTTCTCCGAAATAACGTTTTTATTTGTGTCAATTTTCCAATCTATTGATAATGATTTATCAAATAAATTAATTCCATGCTCGGCATCTTTATTGTAAAGTTCGTCGCATTTGTAAATAAAAACTGCAGTTTCTGATAAAACTGAAAAACCATGTGCAAATCCACGTGGAATAAGCAATTGTAATTTGTTTTCGCTATTTAATTCTTGTCCGAACCATTTTCCAAATGTTGGACTTCCTTTGCGGATATCAACCGCAACATCAAACACGCTACCTTGCAAAACTCTTACAAGTTTAGCTTGTGCATAAGGTTCTAATTGATAATGTAATCCGCGTATAACACCATAAGTTGATTTTGATTCGTTATCCTGAATAAACTTGTAATTTAAACCTAAATCTGTAAATTGTTTTTCGTTAAATGATTCAAAAAAATAACCTCGCTTGTCGGCAAAAACAGTTGGCTCTATTACAACTAATCCTTTTATAAATGTTTCTATCACTTTCATCTGTTTATATTTTACATTATGTTAATTGGTTTAATGTTTCGAGTTTTTGGTTGTTGAAAACATAAAACTTGAAACTAAAAACTTCAAACCAGAAAATAAAAACCATCTTTTCAATCTTGTTTTCCAAATTAATTAATAAATTTTTCATTAGCAATCTGAAACAAATATTCCCCATATTGATTTTTCTTATAAATTTCGGCAAGTTTAAGTAATTGCACTTTGTTAATAAATCCTTCGCGGTATGCAATTTCTTCGATACATGCTACTTTTAAGCCTTGCCGTTCTTCAATAGTAGCAATAAAATTTGATGCCTGCAATAAACTTTCGTGAGTTCCGGTATCGAGCCATGCCATTCCTCTACTGAGTAATTTAACACTTAATCTATTTTCGTTTAAATAGAGTTTATTCAAATCGGTAATTTCTAATTCGCCACGCGACGAAGGCTTTAGATTTTTTGCTTTTTCAACTACGTCGTTAGAGTAATAATAAAGTCCGGTAACAGCGTAATTCGATTTTGGCTCTTTTGGCTTTTCTTCTATACTAATTACTTTTCCGTCTTTATCAAATTCAGCAACTCCATATCTTTCGGGATCTTTAACATAATATCCAAAAACAATTGCTCCTGATTTTACATAAGCGGCTTCTTTTAATACTTTTCTAAAGCCATAACCGTAAAAAATGTTATCTCCTAAAATCATGCAAACGCTGTCGTTTCCAATAAATTTTTCGCCAATAATAAATGCCTGTGCCAATCCATCGGGCGAGGGTTGTTCTTGGTAAACAATTGATATTCCTATTTGATAACCATTTCCAAGCAAATCTTTATAAAGATGCAAATCTTTTGGAGTAGAAATTATAAGTATTTCTTTTATTCCCGACATCATTAAAACTGATAACGGGTAATAAATCATTGGTTTATCGTAAATTGGTATAATTTGTTTAGAGATTGTTTGGGTTATGGGATAAAGTCTTGTGCCAGAACCGCCTGCTAAAATAATGCCTTTCATAATTATAGTTTTTTATAAAATTTTCTAATACTTATTGGAACTCTATTTTCCCATTCTTCTTTCTTAAGATGAAACCCATGCCATTGATTTGATGGATTTTTACCTTCATAATAAAATTCAATGTAGGTTTTAAGTTTCCTATCATAATTAAAAAGTCTATTTTTCACTCGAAAATCAGGAATTGCACTTTTTAATAGTTTTGATGCTTCATTTTCACTGCAAAGTAAAACAGATTCATTTTTCCAATTTCCTTTACCATTCTCACCGTGTTTATCTGATTTGTTGAAGTTTCTTACAGATAATTTATTAATCCAATCTAAAATATTTTTAACATTATTAAATATGTAAAAATTAATCTTTTCAAATTCATTACTTGATTTTACTCCTAGTATAGTTGAACTTTTTATTTTAGAAAAAGATATTAATGCATTTCTTTCATTAGAAGATATTGAGTTAATAATTTTGTTATCAATATAATTGAAAGTTGTATTTTTTGAACTAAAACAAATCTCAAAAGAATAGTGATTTTGATTAACAGGGTTTGCATTTTCTAGAATTACTCCTAATTTATTTCCATTGGACTGAGTATAATTCAAATCTAAATAGCAAATATCTTTAATTTGCAATTCACTATAATATACTTTCGCTTTATATTGATAAATAAAATCAATTATTTCATAAATCCTTTGAGAATAAACATTTTGTTCGATAACAAATTTTTCCCAATCAATGTCAATATAAAAATGTAAATTGCTATACATTAGAAACCCATTAAAAATTTGCGGTCTATTGTAAATTGGTCAAAAAATCCTTTAGGAGTATATCTGACACGTCCTCCTTCTTCAATTTTAATTTTTGTTGAAACTGAACAATGTAGTTTTTCATCTCTTTCTATATGATAAATTGAAACATTTTCTTTTGAGAGTCCTTTTTGTGATTCTTCAAATTTTTTACATTGAACTAAAATACCATTAATAATATGGTCACTATGCGTTTCGAGAACAATCTGAATGCCAGCTTGAGCTGCAAGGCAAATTAATTCAATTAATTTTGACTGTCCATTTGGGTGTAAATGTGATTCAGGATTTTCGATAAATAATATGCTGTCAGGTTTTGAAGAAAGAATTGCAACTAATATCGGCATTGTGTATGTAATTCCAAACCCTACATTAGTTGATTTGAACTTATTAGTTTTTCCGGATTCTGTATTGAAATCAAAATTTAATTCAAACCCCAAATTACCAATATCTTTTATTTCAATATTTATTCCTTCACTAATTTCTCTTTCCCATGCAGTTGTTTGACTAAATAAATCGTTTAACTGAACTTTGTTATTACATAATATTTTCAAAACTTCATTATTTCTTTTTTTCTCTAAAAAATGGACAAAATATTCTGCCTGACCATTTATTACAGATATTTGATTATAAACATCAATTACTACATCATCTTTTTTATAAGCACCTTGTGGACCAAGTCTTGATGCGCTTATGTACTGACAATTTTTATTAAATAAATTTTCATTTGCAATAATATTATTATCAGAAATATGCTTGACATTTTTCGATTTATAAATAAGTGTTTTTACTAAGTCTGAATCTTTTGGTATTTCAAAAGAATAGTGTAATTTGTTTTTATTTGTTGTAATTTCAAAGGATATAATGTTATTTGTATTAAATTGATATAGGGCATCTTGTGCTGTTCCAATATTAACAGGGTTAGATTTTAAGTCTAAATAATCAAATTTTGAGTTTTTAAGATACGACTCTCTAATTAAAAGCAAAGCTTGAATAATAGACGATTTCCCAACGCCGTTAATACCACAAAAAACTGTTAAATTTGAAAAATCTAATTGTGTGTTTTTATGAGATTTAAAATTTTTTAAAATAAATTTCTTTATCATTTTATTATTTGGTCTAATATTTTTTGAAATTCTTCATGTCTTTTGAATACGCTTTCTTTAGTTGCAGTACCTGAAGTAATAGCTGCAAAAAATTTTGTATCGTTATGTAAATTATAAAAATTTTCAATAAATTGTTTTCTGTTTTTTAATAATATATTTCTTTCAGCATCACTTAATTTTGCAAAATATACACTTATTATCTCAAATAAAGCTTTATTTAAGGGATTTCGAAATTTCTTATCGTGTTTAAATTTTCTAAATGTTTCTTTTTCAAAAATTTCAAATGCTAAATTCATTGCAATTTTAAAAGAATTTAATATTTGTTGTTGTTGCGATTCTGAACGTGGTATTTCTTTCGTTCCTTTAGTTAAAAACGAATCCATATCTGGTTCATAATTTTTATATCCTACAAGATAAAATGACAAAAATCGTGTAACGAAATCAAAATCTTCTTGTCGTTTTGTTGGTACGCAATTGTCTGTTGCTTTTAGAAAAGATTTTCCATATTCTGTATCATTTGTTACAAATTTTTCTATAAACTCAATTCTATAACCTTGAAAGAGAGCAGTTCTGATTTCTTGAGGCTTTAACTCAATACCGCCTTGATTAATTCTGCTGTATATATTAAATTTAACTTGCTCGGGTGTGCCTCTGCCAATTAAATTAATAGTAACCTGATTTGAATTAATTCTTCTTTGCATATCTCTTGGTAAATCTTCCCAAGAACATCCGTTAAACTCTGTTTTAAATTCTAATTTTTCAAGTCTGAATGAGTTTTTTTTCCCACTTATACTTACTAATTTTTCATTTTTACCACTAAGTATAAAATGTTCTAATGTACTCATTCGTTGCAAGCCATCTATCACACTCCAAATATTTTTATCATCGCTATTTTCATCAAAATAAAATAAAGGAATTGGCAAATTTAGCATTAATGATTCGATAAAGCGGCTCTTTTTTTTTATATCCCAAAGATTCGGTATTCTTTGAAATTTTGGAATAAGTATTTGATTATCTTCTAATTTTTCAACAAGCTGTCCGATTGTTCTTGGTATAATATTAATCGAAATTTCATTTGGATTAAATGGAATTTCATTTTGTACATTTTCATTTCCTTTTTCGGGTTCAATAGATTGAATTCTTTTATTTTCCATTTAAAATTTTATTTGTAAAAATATCTATTTATTTTAAATTTAAAAACTATAGTTTTAATGATTTTTTAAAGTAGTTAATTGTTTCAATTAGTCCTTGTTCTAAAGGTATTTTTGGCTCCCAGCCGTTTAATTCTTTTTTTGCAAGTGTAATATTCGGTTGACGTTGAGTTGGGTCGTCTTCGGGAAGTGGCATATAAATAATTTTAGATTTAGAGTTTGTAAGTATAATTATTTTTTCGGCAAGCTCCAAAATAGTAAATTCACCAGGATTACCAATATTTACTGGTCCAATAAAATTATCGGCAGTTGCCATTATTCTGAGCATTCCTTCAACCAAATCGGAAACATATTGAAAACTACGGGTTTGTGAGCCATCGCCAAATACTGTAATGTCTTTATTATTAAGAGCTTGCACAATAAAATTGGAAACAACACGACCATCATTGGGGTGCATACGAGGACCATAAGTATTAAAAATTCTGATAATTTTAATTTTTACATCGTTTTGTTTGTGATAATTAATAAATAAAGATTCTGCACATCGCTTGCCTTCATCGTAACATGAACGAATGCCAATGGGATTTACATTTCCCCAGTAAGATTCGAGTTGTGGGTGAATATCTGGGTCGCCATATACTTCGCTTGTTGATGCCTGCAAAATTTTTGCTTTTGTACGTTTTGCCAGTCCCAACATATTTATTGCTCCCATTACCGAAGTTTTAATAGTTTTAATTGAATTATATTGATAGTGAATAGGTGAGGCAGGGCAGGCGAGGTTGTAAATTTCGTCAACTTCAAGAAAAATTGGCATTGTAACATCGTGCCTTATCAATTCGAAAAATGGTTTGTTTAATAAATGGGCAATGTTTTCTTTTGAACCGGTAAAATAATTGTCGAGACAAATAACTTCATTTCCTTCGTTCAACAATCTTTCGCAAAGATGTGAACCAACAAATCCTGCACCGCCTGTAATTAGAATTTTTTTCATGTTAAAAAAAGTTCAAAGTTTAATGTTTAAAAAATTTTTAAGTTTAAAGTCATATATTATCATTAATGGTTATGCGATTTTCACACATAGATTCCTCGCTAATCACTCGGAATGACAACAATTTATTTCTATTAATTTCTATTTATTTCTGAGTTTTTAGTTTCTGGTTTCCGGTTTTTAGTTTCAATATATTTCTATCAATTTCTATATATTTCTGTGTTTAAAGTTAAATTTATTTTTTTGAATTTGTAGATTTATTAATTACTGGTTGTCTGCCAATAGAATAATAAGTCCAATTCAAATCATTCATTTCGGTAGATTCAAAAATGTTTCTGCCATCAAAAATGATTTTATTTTTCATTAATTTTTCCATAATTTTAAAGTTAGGTGAACGAAATTCGCTCCACTCGGTAACAATTAAAAGTGCGTCAACATCAATTAGAGCATCAAAAGGGTCTTTTGCATATTTAATAACATCTCCAATTTTACGTTTTGTTTCTTCAATAGCAACCGGGTCATAAGCAACTACTTTTGCACCAGCGTTTAACAATTTTTCTATTATTACTAACGATGGAGCTTCACGCATGTCATCAGTATTTGGTTTAAAAGATAATCCCCAAATTGCAAAAGTTTTACCTTTTAAGTTATTATTAAAGTGTTTGTTAACTTTATTAAAAACAACTTCTTTTTGACGCTCATTAACATCTTCAACAGCTTTTAAAATTACTAATGAATGTTTATTTTCGTCGGCTGTTTTAATAAGTGCTTTTACATCTTTAGGAAAACAAGAGCCACCGTATCCTGCACCTGGATAAATAAATTTATTTCCAATGCGACTATCACTTCCAATGCCTTTGCGTACCATATTAATATCGGCACCAACAATTTCGCAAAGATTTGCCATGTCGTTCATAAAGCTAATTTTTGTTGCCAGCATAGAATTAGCAGCATATTTAGTCATTTCTGCCGATGGAATATCCATAAAAAAAATCGGATGATTATTTAGCAAAAATGGTTTATAAAGTTTACGCATTATTTTTTCGGCTTCGTTACTTTCAATACCAATAACTATACGGTCGGGCTTTAAAAAATCATCTACAGCATCACCTTCTTTTAAAAACTCAGGATTTGAAGCGACATCAAAAGGAATTTTTACACCTCTTTTATCTAATTCATCTTGAATAGCAGTTTTTACTTTTTTTGCAGTACCAATTGGAACTGTGCTTTTAGTAATAACTACCAAATATTTTTTCATATAGAGACCAATTTCTTTGGCAACAGAAATTACATATTGTAAATCGGCACTGCCATCTTCATCGGGAGGAGTTCCAACTGCACTAAAAACTACTTCAACATCTTCTAAAGAATCTTTTAAACTTGTACTAAATTTCAATCTTCCTTTTTCAACGTTTCTATTAACCATTTCTTCTAATCCTGGTTCCCAAATTGGTATAATGCCTTTATTTAACTTATTAATTTTTTCTATGTCAATATCAACGCATGTTACATCCATTCCTGTTTCGGCAAAACATGTTCCTGTAACTAATCCAACATAACCTGTTCCAACTACTGTAATTTTCATATTTTTTAGTTTATTGATACTCAATTTTTTATATTTTCAGATTGATGTAGATTGAAGAAGATTGATAAGATTGATGAAGACGTTCTCCAATCTTGTCTTCTCAATATTGTTTTCTCAATCTTTTCTGAGCAATCTTTTCAATCTTTTTTCAATCTCACCCCTTAACCTCAACCTTAAATATAATCATTCCCTTGTGTGTCTTTATATAGTAATGGATGTTTCATTTTATAGCTTTTATGTTATTTTTTCTTAAAATTTGATTAAAAAAATGTATTTATACATGAATCATATAAGATTTTGTATTAACTTTCGTTTATCAAAATAATTTAATTTATTTTATTAATTATTAATTAATTATAAATGACTATAAATTAACAGGTTGACGAATATTATGTTTTTAAATTAAAACACAAATGTAATATTTTGAAATTAATTTTAAACAAAGTATTGACTTTCATTTTTAGATACTGTAAATTTGCAAAAATTATTCAGCTAAATATATGAGACAATTAAAAATCACAAAATCAATTACTAATCGCGAGAGTGCCTCTTTAGATAAGTATTTGCAGGAGATTGGGAAAGAACAGCTAATTACTGTTGAAGAAGAAGTTGATTTAGCACAAAGAATTCGTAAGGGCGACAGAAGTGCATTAGAAAAACTAACAAGAGCAAATTTAAGATTTGTTGTTTCTGTTGCAAAACAATATCAAAATCAAGGATTAAGCTTACCCGATTTAATTAACGAAGGTAATCTTGGATTAATTAAAGCAGCCGAAAAATTTGACGAAACTCGTGGGTTTAAATTTATTTCGTATGCTGTATGGTGGATTCGTCAATCAATTTTACAAGCTTTGGCTGAACAATCAAGAATTGTTCGTTTACCTTTAAATCAAGTAGGTTCGCTTAATAAAATTAATAAAGCACTTTCAAAATTTGAACAGGATTTTGAACGTACTCCAACTCCCGATGAACTTGCAATAGTTTTAGAAGTTCCAAGAGAAAAAGTTATTGATACACTCCGTGTTTCAGGTCGCCATATTTCTATGGATGCACCTTTTGTTGATGGTGAAGACAATAGTTTAATTGATGTTATTGAAAATAAAGATTCTCCTGTTGCCGACAATAAATTAATTGGCGAGTCGCTTGCACGCGAAATAGAAAGAGCTTTAGCTACTTTAACAGAACGCGAACGGGATATTGTAAGGTATTTCTTTGGAATTGCCTGTTCTGAAATGACTTTAGAAGAAATAGGAGAGAAGTTCGCTCTTACACGCGAAAGAGTACGACAGATAAAAGAAAAAGCTATCAGACGTTTGCGTCATACAAGCAGAAGCAGATTGTTAAAACAATATTTAGGTTAAGTTATAAATCAAAAAAAGCAATCAGAAATGATTGCTTTTTTTAATCCTCACCACACACATTAAAAGTTTTTACATAACTGATGTTACGTAAAAGAGTTTCTCACAATGATTATTTCTCGTACTTCCTTCGTCAGCATAAACTCTTGTGCCATTACGCCAAGAAAAAATAATTCACCCCGTTAGATATTTGCTTATAAATAAAAATAATCCTCTCCATAAGTTTTTATCTAATGGGGTAAATTATTTTTTTAAAAAACTTTGCGAACTTATATGAAAGTAATTTCAATTAATACACCAATTGCTTTTATATAGCATGACTATAATAAGCACGCAATAAAAAAATCATTCACCCCGTTGGATATTCCATTTTTATTGCATAACGGCTATTCAACATAATTATCCCACGGGGTAAATGATTTTTTTAGCCACTTTTTAACTTTGTGAACCCTGCCCTGTTAAATAGTTAAAAAAAAGAGCGAACTATATAAAGAGCAATTATCTAACTGAGTAAGCGGCTTTGCGAGACAAATTTTTTACTTGCGTAACATGAGTTACATAATACAAATTAATAGAGGATTGTTTTTAACGCTACAACAATGAGTGGCGGTTGCAAAAGGTGGACATATATGTGTAATTTGTTGTCTGTAACTAGATGTCAAAGTCGTACACCGATGACTAAAATATCGTCAACTAATTCAGTTCCTAATTTCCAGTTTTCAATAAATTCGTCTAAATATTTTTCTTGTTCCTGCAAAGTTTTATTTTGAATATCCAGAAGGATTTGTTTAAAATTCTTTGTTGTTAATTTTTTATTTTTAGTATTGAAAGTGTCAGCATATCCATCAGAAAATATGTAAAAAGTATCGTCTTTATTCAATTTTATTTCATGTGTATCAAAATATTGGTTGTCGTCGGTTAAACCTCCAATAGCAGTTTTAGTTGCCTTTATTTCTTCAACTGTTGTATGTCCTTTGCGAATAATCCAAATTGGCCTGTTTGCGCCGGCATATTTAACAATTTTGTTTTCTAAATCAACCGAACAAATCGCAATGTCTAAACCATCTCTGGTAGATTCTTTACTATCGGATTGTTGAAGAGAAGTTTTTATTCCTTTATTCAAAATTTTTAGAACTTCGGATGTTTCTGAAGATTGTGAAACAGCGTCATTTAATCTCTCAGAACCAATCATACTCATAAACGCTCCGGGTACTCCGTGACCAGTACAATCTACAGCAGCAATAAATACATTTTGATTTTTTTTGCGAAAGAAATAAAAGTCACCACTAACAATATCTTTTGGCTTGAAAAGAATAAAACTATTTGGTAAAGAAAGATAAATTTCTACTTTTTTTGGTAGTTTTGCCTGTTGTATTCGTTTGGCATAATTAATACTGTCGGTAACTGCTTTGTGAATTTCTTCTAATTTATCTTTTTGTTTAGTAACAATATCTCGTTGAGCTTCAATTTCATCACGTTGCGCCTCTATTTCATCACGCTGTGCTTCTATTTCAACAGTTCTTTCTTTTACTTTTGCTTCTAATCCAAGGTTTATTGCTTCTACTTCTCGAATATAACTCATGATTTTTTTTGCCATTACGTTATATCCTTCTGTTAATTGTCCCATTTCATCATTGGAACGAACCAGCGAAAAACTGTACTCTTTTGTAGCAGTTGCCTCTTCCATTTTTTTAAGAAGGTTTTTGACCGGACTTGTGATTTGAAAAGTTATCCAGCGTACAAAGAAAATGACATAAATAAGGGTAACTATTACTCCTGCAATAATTCCAATACTAGAAAAAAACATATCAACAGTATTGATATAATATCCTGATGCAATATCATTTAGAGTTGCTTCATCATTAAAAACATCATGCATAATAGATGAATAACCTCCAAAGAAAATTTTTGCTTGCTCTTCTGAAACTTTTGTGATTCCGAAATCCGCAGGCTTTGACATACTCATGAAAATATAAAAAACAATTATTGAAACTGGAAGTAAAGTTGTAATTCCTTGTACAAGAATAAATTTTCCTCTCATTTTTAAAAATGATAATTTTTTCTGACGTTTATATAAATCATTTTTGTCGAAAAAATATTCTAAATTTCTGAAATGTATTGAATGTTGTTGCCAGAAAAATGTAAAAAGAGCTACCAGCAACGAAGAAATGATGGAAATAATCATCATGTTAATTCCGAGGTCGTGTTCTGTTTTAGAAAGGGAAGTAGAATTATTAAACACATTATTCATGTTTCGGAGAAGGAGAACAAAAAGCAAAGCACCGCTGTTGAAATAAGGCATACGAAAAAGGTATTTTCGGCAATAAGCAGCAAGTTTGGGTGATATTTCCAGATTCTTTCTTCTTCTTTTTAAAAAAAATTTAAATGGAATATTGATGCCAATAATAACAATCATCAGGATGAATCCTATCAAATAAGAAATTAAAGCCGAAACACCATCTTTTACTCTATCGAAATTCATTGACACTGATTTATTTCCATTGCCTTCAATTTTAATATCATTATTTATTGTCCCTAATGCAAAAGTTTTTGTAAGGCTGTCGGTACGAATATTTATTATGGTAGTATCTTTCACAACCATTGAGCCATGGCTTTTCCCAAAGTACATTGGAAAATTCTTGACTACCATATAAGTTGTAGTTGGGGTTATAAGTAAAAAATACAGAACCATAGAAACAATCAGTATCCTGAAAAAAGAATATCCCGGTATTTTGATTTTCATCTTTTTATATAAAAGTAAATCAAATAAAAATTTATTGTCGAAATTTAATAATTATTTAACCAATTAGTATATTCATTATTGATATTGTCCCAAAAAAGTGAATACGTTAAATTATATTGAAAGAGGGATTAATTATTTTTTTGTAACTTTTTTAACAACCACGTTTTTATTATCTGTTACTTTTAGTATGTATATACCTGAAGGTAATGCGGAAATATCAAGTTGTGTTTTGCTTTTAAGCATAAGCTGACTTTTTAATAATTCTCCGTTAACGTTTAATAATTCAATAACAGTATTATTACTTATTGCAAATTCCGAAATGTCAATTGTTATAAGGTTATTAGCGGGGTTAGGATAAACTCTTATAGTGTTATTGGTAACTGAAATTTCTTTATTTTCAACCGCTATTGATGCAGCGTACCCGCTGGCAGAAACAGCAGTTTGGTTATCAAAACTTGAGATAGTATAATAATATGATGTGTCGGGTATTACAGTGTAATCGTTATATGACAATCCTGATGTTGTACCGATATACTTCCAGTATCCATTGTTTGCTGTTGCTCTGTAAATTCTGTAACCACCAATAGGATATGTTCCTTGTGTGCTTGCGTTCCAATTTAAAGCGTAATGGTCGGTAATATATGAAATATTAAGTCCTGTAGGAACCGAAGGAACTACAATATTTGAATTGTGTTTAGCTACTAATTCAGCAAATCCAACTCCATCAACATTTTGACCTTGTACTACACCTTTTATAACAGTACCGCCTTCCCAAAATTTAAACAAAATAACATCTATTACCTGATTCGTAATTGTGGGAGTCATATCTAAATTGATATCCTGTGCCGGATTAATCATTCGCCAACTGCTCGAATAGTACACATTGTTGGTAACATCGTGCCAGTAACTTGTACGTTCAAAAATAAAATTTGATGTAGTGTCTTGTGAATCATCAGCGTAAATGGCACTTATTGACCTGCAAGCGGGTACAGCCGGTATATTGTTGGTATCATTATATATTTGCCAGATATTATATTCTGAGGGTGTTTGAGGAGTTCCCCATGTTACTCCGGGTTTATCCAACTGCATTGAATACCATTCGTACTGGTTTGCAGTATTTATGCCAACCGTAAAAGGTCCGTATTGCCTGTCAATCCATCCTATACCTGATGTAATAATATCTGTTGTATTATCAAATTTAATGCTTCCTTCAACTTTCATATTAGTATAAGAATAATAAAAAGAAGAATCGCCCTGGTCGCCAATTGGAATATATCCATCGCCGCCAACATTAAGCGGAGGACGAAGCCCTGTAACAGTAATGTCTAATCCGTCGCCATTATAAGGGAAGGGGTTTTCTGCATGAAAAAAATAACGATAAGGAATACTATCGGCAGGATATGTCCAGTTTGAATAATCGGAAATAAAAAAAGGGTTGTATGTAAGCTGCCAATGTCCTGTTTGTTCCGTTAAAGCAGATGGTGTTTGATTGACATCGGTATCAAAAAGACCTGATTCGGGTGCAGCAATATTAAATATTCGCATGTTAGCCGGCTTACTGAAATAACATAACATTACATCATATTTTTTGAAATTTGGTGCAGAGCCGATAAGATGTAGGTTTATATACCACCATTCGGTATTTGTATTTGCAGAATGCATACCATCATCAAGAGGGAAAGAAATAGTGCTGTTTACAGGGTTATAAGGATATTGCATCCAGTTTTGGCTAAACACATTAATTGTCAGGAAAAATGAGACAATGATTAATGTTTGAAAAAGTTTTTTGTTCATTGTTTAAAAAAGTTTATTTTAATTCAATAGTCATACAATGGTCATACATGGTCATACAATTGTTAGATGTCTTATTCTAAAAAATCTTACAACTTTTGTTAATAATACTAATACAAATTTACACATTTTTTTGTAACTATTCAGAATTAATAAAAAAAATTCGCAATCCCAGTTAATATTCATTAGACATCTTTCCAAATAAATTGTTGCAAAATTAATATGTATATTGCCACGACCTTTAGGTCGTGGAATATTAAAATAAATAACATGGCTTTA
>MENF01000217.1 GCA_001769035.1 Bacteroidetes bacterium GWA2_32_17 | reverse complement strand
GCATTTACTAATAATTATTTAAAAGTAACACCTGATAGCTCAAGAATTTGGACAAAAGATACTTTGACTGGTTTTGGAGTACAAAATATTAATGGTGCTAATAAAACAAGTTATATGCAATTGACTCCATACAATTATTTTATCGGGCATGAAAGCGGAAAATCTATAATTACAGGCAGGTACAATTCTTTCATCGGGTATCAAAGTGGTTGTAACAATACTTCTGGAAGTAAAAACTGTTTTATTGGATATAAGGCAGGGTATACAAATTCCGATGGATTCAATAATATTTTTATTGGAGACAGCTCCGGATTTTCAAATACTATCGGAAATTATAATGTTTTTATCGGCAATGAAAGCGGACATTTTAATACGACGGGTACCTTTAATGTCGCAATTGGTGATCAATCTTTTTTTTCCAATACACAAGGCTCATATAATGTCGTAATGGGTTACCAGGCTCTTTATAACAATACTTTCGGGTATGATAATACAGCAATTGGTAATGAAGCTTTATATTATAATACTACAGCGCATTGGAATGTGGCAAATGGGTTCCGTGCATTATACTCAAATTCAACAGGGACCGTTAATAATGCATATGGCGCTGAATCACTTTACAATAACACTATCGGGAACTGTAATGTAGCAAATGGTTCCCGTACATTGTACTTTAATACAACAGGTTCGTATAATGCTGCAAACGGATATCAGGCATTATATTCAAATACTACCGGAGTTAATAATACAGCGGATGGCACTGTTTCACTGTTTTATAATTCAACGGGATCTTTTAATACTGCTGTTGGCTATCAGTCTTTGTATAATAATATAACAGGCAATTTTAATACTGCTTTAGGATATGCTGCTTACGCAAATAGTTCTAATACTAACTCAACAGCGCTAGGTTATAATGCAGCAATCTCTGCCAGCAATCAAGTCAGGTTAGGGAATATTGCTGTAACAAGTATTGGTGGATTTGCCGACTGGTCAAATGTTTCTGACTTTCGCTTTAAAACTAATATACAGGAAAATGTTCCCGGTCTTGAATTTATATTAAAACTTCGACCTATTACTTATTATATGGATATGGACAATATTGCAGTTTTTATGAAAACGCCGGATTCTCTCCGCCTTTGGGATGCTGAAAGAATAAAAGGGGAAATGCTTCAGACAGGTTTTATTGCCCAGGATGTTGAAAAAGCAGCCAATGAAATTGGTTTCAATTTTAGTGGTATAGACAAACCTAAGAATGATAACGATTTTTATGGTTTACGTTATGCAGAATTTACTGTTCCTTTAGTAAAAGCTGTACAAGAACAACAAAAGATGATTGAAGATTTAAAAACAAAAAATAATGATTTACAAATAATTAATCAGAGCTTAATAAAACGTATTGAAGCTCTCGAAAAAACTTTAAAAAAATAATTATGAAAAAACTAATCCTTTCAATCGTCAGTGTTGCAATAAGTTATTTAATTTTTGCTCAAGCTCCACAATCATTGCAATATCAGGCAGTTGTGCGTGATGTTAACGGAGTAGCACTTATTAACCAACCAGTTTATTTTCAACTTAGTATTATACCTGGTTTACCCACTAATCCAGCAGAATACGTTGAAACACATACAGGTACATTAACCAACGCTTTTGGTATAGTTACACTTTCAGTTGGTAGCGGAATCACAACAGATAACTTTACAGCGATTAACTGGGGTACTGCACCACATTTTATTAAAGTTGAAGCCGATTTAGGAAGTGGACTAATTGATATGGGCACAACTCAATTGCTTTCTGTTCCTTACGCACTTTATTCCGAAACGGCAGGAAATGTTCAAACTTACACCGCTGGTAATGGAATTAGCATAACTGGAAATGTTATTGATAATACAGCCCCCGACCAGATTGTAAATTTAACAGGCACTGGTGCTACCTCTGTTACAGGCACTTATCCAAACTTTACAATTAACAGTACTGATGCAAATACCACTTATTCGGCTGGTACTGGTATTGACGTTACCGGAACAACAATTACAAATACTGCACCCGACCAAGCCGTTGCAATTACTGGTGGCGGAGCAACCTCTGTAACAGGCACTTATCCTAACTTTACAATTAGTTCAACTGATAATGTAAACGATGCCGATGCCAACCCTGCAAACGAAATTCAGGTTCTCAGTATATCGAATGATACGCTGTACCTGAGTAATGGAGGTTCTGTTTTTATGGGAAATTATTCTGATACGCTCTGGAAAAAATCCGGAACCGATATTTATAATACGAATTTTGGAAATGTTGGTGTTGGTATTAATAACCCGGTTGGAAGAATGGTGGTTCAGGGTAGTGCAACTGCATTACCTACCGACCCGCTTTTTGAGGTAAAAAATTCTATAGGACAATCAGTTTTTGTTGTTTGGCAAGATAGCGTTCAAGTATATATTAACGACGATGCTATTGAAAGTAATAGAGGTGGTTTTGCTGTTAGCGGACGAAATATGAGCAAAACTTTTACAAATAACTATCTTATAGTAACTCCCGATAGTTCAAGAATTTGGACAAAAGATACATTAAAAGGATTTGGAGTACAAAATATTAACGGTGCTAATAAAACAAGTTATATGCAGCTAAATCCTGATAATTATTTTATCGGACATGAGGCTGGAAAATCAATAACTTCTGGAAAATATAATTCCTTTATAGGATATCAGAGTGGTTATAAGAATAATACAGGTAAAAAGAATTATTTTATTGGTTATCGCTCAGGATATAACAATTTAAGTGGTTACAGTAATATTTTTATCGGTGATAGCGCAGGATTTACAAATACAACAGGATATAAAAATATATTTATTGGAAATCAAAGTGGTCTTAATAATATAGCAGGTAAATACAATGTTTTTCTTGGCTACAATGCTGGGTATTCAAATAACGCAGACTATAATGTGTTCCTTGGTTATCAAAGCGGATACTCGAACAATGCTGATAACAATTCCTTTGTGGGTTATAATGCCGGTTATTCCAATACATCAGGACAAAATAATGTGTTTATTGGAAAAAATTCAGGATATACAAATACCACGGGAGATTATAACGTTTTCCTTGGCTATAATTCAGGATATACGAACAATGCTGATTATAATACTTTTCTGGGATACCGTGCAGGGCAGAATAATTCAACCGGGACATATAATGTATTTTTAGGTTATTATGCCGGTTATTCGAATAATGCAAACAATAATGTTTTTATGGGGTATAATGCAGGCAAATATAATTCAACTGGCTCTGACAACGCATTTATTGGCTACAATTCAGGATATAGCAACACTACTGGCAGAAATAACGTATTTCTGGGAAATCTGTGCGGATATTCTAACTTATCAGGATTTTCCAACCTTTTTATTGGCAATGGGGCAGGATATAATAATAAGTATGCCGTTTACAATGTACTTATCGGCGATAGCGCAGGGTTTTCAATTGTTGGTTCAACTTCAACTAATTGGCCTAATGCTTATTACGGGGACGAGAATGTTTATATTGGATATAAAGCAGGTTACAGTACCACAACAGGGTTTTGGAATATAATGATTGGTAATATGGCTGGTTACAGCTCAACAACAGCCAAAGGTAATGTTTTTATGGGAATGAGCGCTGGCTCAAATAATACTACCGGTGAAGATAATACGTTCTTGGGATTTTGGGCAGGAATGAAGAATATAACAGGGGGCAGCAATGTTGTAATAGGGACAATGTCAGATGACTTAGGAGGTAATATTTCAGAAAATGTTTTTATTGGCAAAGATGCCGGTTTGGCCAGTTCCGGTAATCAAAATGTTTTTTTAGGCAACAATGCAGGCCGGGGTGCATCAACTGCATCCAATAATGTTTTTTTAGGCTGGCATGCGGGATATTTTAATAATGGCGACGGAAATGTTTTCATTGGGTATGATGCAGGTTCCTTTGAAACCGGCTCAAACAAGCTTTACATTGCTAATTCACCAACAAATCCTCCATTAATTTATGGAGATTTTTCATCTGAAATGATTGGTCTTGGGACTATCACTCCAACCGAAAAAGTTGAAATTGGAGGAACTGAATCGAAAATTTACATGAACAGCGCTACTTCAAATATGTTGTATTACAATAACAACGGAGTGGCTATTCCTTCATTGACTGCAAGAAGTGCAGGTACAAAAATTGTATTGTATCCTGATTTCACAGCAGGTTCTAAAACCGATTATGCCTTAGGAATTGCCTCTTCTGTTCTTTGGTATTCCATTCCACAAAACACAAGTGCATTCAGCCACAGATTCTATGGCGGTACAACAGAACTTATGTGTATCAGGGGAGATGGAAATGTAGGCATCGGTACTGCCACTCCAAACAGCAAATTTGTTGTAGCTGACGGGGAATCCAATTTTTATTCTGGCACATACTCAGACCCGGCTGTCGGCTTTGTTTATGATGCGAAATTTGGCGGTAGTAACTATGGGATTGCTGTTCGTGGTCAGAGCTATTTTGCAAGCGATGTCGGCATCGGCACATCGTTACCGGCTACCAGTTTACATGTAAATCATCCAATAGGATCAACCAATGGCCTGTCCATTTCAAATGCAACAGATGCTGACAGATGGCATTTTTATGTTCATTCAGCTAATACTATGTTCCTATATTTTAACAATATACAACGAGGAAGTTTTGATGCCGCATCGGGGGCTTATACCGCGCTTTCCGATAAACGATTCAAGAAAAACATCACTGCTGTGAAATCAGTAATGAACAAATTGATGGAATTACAGGTTGTGGAATATAACTTTATCAATCAAACAAACCAAAAAAGATATATCGGTTTAATTGCACAGGATGTTGAAAGTGTTTTTCCGAGTTTGGTGTCGCATACTGATAAAAACGAAGCGGATGGTGAAAACACCGACATCTACACGCTGGATTATGCCGCTACCGGTGTTATAGCAATAAAAGCGATTCAGGAACAACAGGTAATGATAAATAAATTAATTGAAGAGAATAAAAACTTTAAAAAATTGGAAACTGACTATAATAATCTAAAAGCAGAAATTGAATTGTTGAAGAAAAAATAATTCAATTATAATTTTTGTAAATAATACAAGGTTAGAAACTCAACATTTCCTAACCTTTTTATCTATTCACTTTAAAATATTTTATATAAGATTAACTTTATTATTTAATATTTATTAACAAAATTTGTAAGTATTTAATTTTTTACTTTAATTTTGCTTAATCTTTAAAATTAAATATTATGAAAATTTTTACATTAGCTTTTATTTCGTTAGTATTTGCAGTTAGTACAATAACTGCTCAATCAATTACACCACAGGTTGTTGCCTCATCGGGTGGTTACGCTCTGAATAGTGGTTATTCGGTTAGCTGGACATTAGGCGAACCCGTTATTGCTACTGCTCAAAACGGCAGTAATACCTTAACTCAAGGGTTTCAGCAGCCAACTTATAATGTTTTAGCTATTACTACCGAAACACTTCAAGGTTTCGATGTAAATGTTTTTCCTAACCCTACATCTGATTATATTACAATTGATTGGACTACAAACAAAGAAAATACTTTATACATTACTTTATTTGATTTAGCCGGAAAAATGATTTCCGAAAAAAACTATTCTGCTGCTGATGAAAAAGTATCTATAAACCTTTCCCAACTTGCTTCGGCACAATACATTTTAGAAGTAAAAGACAAAACTAATTCAGCTACAAAAATATTCAGAATTACAAAAAAATAAATGCCTGCCTTGGTTCGTGTCCCCACGAACCAATTTTATAAATTAAAATAACAATTAATACAATAAATCATGAAAAAATCAATTTTAACAATCGTCAGCGTAGCAATAAGTTATTTAACTTTTGCACAGGCACCACAATCGTTTCAATATCAGGCAGTAGTGCGTGATGTTAATGGAGTTGCACTTATTAACCAACCTGTTGGTTTTCAACTTAGTATTATACCTGATTTACCTACAAATCCAGCTGAATACGTTGAAACACATACAGATACAACCAATTCTTTTGGTATAGTTACACTTTCGGTTGGTAGTGGAATCACAACAGATAACTTTACAGCAATTAACTGGGGTTCGGCACCACATTTTATTAAAGTTGAAGCCGACCCAACTGGTAACACAAATTACATTGATATGGGAACTACGCAATTATTATCTGTTCCTTATGCACTTTATTCCGAAACCGCAGGCAATGTTCAAACTTACACTGCTGGCAGCGGAATTAGTATTACAGGTAATGTTATAACAAATGCTGCCCCTGACCAGATTGTAAATTTAACAGGCACTGGTGCTACTTCTGTTACAGGCAGTTATCCTAACTTTACAATTAATAGTACAGATGCTAATACCACTTATTCGGCTGGTACTGGAATTAATGTAGCTGGAACTGTTATTTCAAATACATCTCCCGACCAAACTGTAAATTTAACCGGTGCTGGTTCTACAACAGTTAGTGGAACATATCCCAACTTTTTAATAACTTCTACAGGAGG
>MENF01000216.1 GCA_001769035.1 Bacteroidetes bacterium GWA2_32_17 | reverse complement strand
GAACGATGACTTGAACATTGTTAGTTGTTCGTTTGGCATTGAACATTTTTTATGGTTTCTTATCATTAGGCGAATAAAAAATGTAATATATTTACTGCTGAGTAGTAACAAAGATTTAAATACACTTTTGCTTAACACCAATTATAATCAATAATTTGCAAATAAATACATTGCACGTTATAATAACATTACACCTTATCCCCCTCTTCAATTCTTTTTAAATGGCAAAATGCCAGTTCGTTAGTTTTTTCGTCTCTTAAATGCAAACCGTTACCTTCACAATATTTAAAAGATTCGCAGTCGGCACATATTCCAATTTTTGTCCAGCTTCTATCGCGGTATTTTTGATAACGGTTATTCCAGACATCAACAAAATCGTCATTGTAAATATTTCCCTGAATAAAATTATTACGCAAACTTGGACAAGCCGAAATAGAACCATCAATTAAAACAGAAGCAGTATTTATTCCTGCACCGCAAATAAAAAAATTATCGCGTACATCACCTTCATATTCTCCAAGAAAACCCTCGCAACCATAATTTAGTTTTATTTTATTTTCGATTCGTATTTGCTTAATAAAATCGAAAAGCTCTTTAAACTGTTTTGCCGATAATTGAAGTTGCTCGTTGTTTTTTGCTCTGCCAGTAGGGAAAATTGTAAAAATTCGCCATTCTTTTATTCCTATTGAAATTAAAAGTTCTTTAAATGTATTTAATTCCGAAAAGTTTTTTTTATTGACGCATGTTACAACATCATACTTTAAATTTTGAGTATTTGCTAATAATTTTGCAGCTTCGTATGCAGATTTAAAACTTTTATTATTATTTCTTAACCAGTTATGCGATTCTTCGAAACCATCTAAACTAACTGTTATTGAAGATAACCCAGAATTTATTAAAGAACTAAATCGTTCTTTTGTAAGTAACAAACCATTTGTTACTAATCCCCACGGATACCCTCTTTTATATAATTCCATTCCGCATTTTTCAATATCTTTTCTAACTAATGGCTCGCCACCAGTTATTACAATCATTGTTTTATTTGGATTTATTGTGGGAGTTAGTTTATCAATTACACCAATAAAATCTTCGAAAGGCATATCTTTTACATCAGAACTTTTGGTGCAATCGCTACCGCAGTGTAGGCAATTCAAATTACATTTTAAAGTACATTCCCAAAACAAATAATTTAATACGTGTAACTTAGCTTGGTTTTTTTTATATTTTCTGAAAAGTTCTAAGGCAATTTTCTTTTTAAAACCTACTCTCATTTAGGATTAAGGAATTAGGATTTAGGAATTAGGATTTAGAGTTATGATTTAAGATTGAGGAGTTGAAATTTAATTTTTAGATTCGAGTTTAACTGAAATTCTTCGATTTTTATCGGGAGTAATAAATAGTATTGTGTCTTTATTAAAATAATGTCCGTTATTTTTTTTATCATCGTCAATAAATTTAATATTCATTCTATCAACAGAATATGGGACTTCTTTATTTAAAGTAAAATTTCCAATTGAATCAGTAAATGTAGTATCGTAACCTGAAACAACTTTTATTTTATTTATTGGCTCGTTGTTACGAGATAAAACAATTCCTTTAATTTCGTAGTATCTTACTGGTACTCCGTATTGTGCAGCACATTGGTTAGTTACCATTGAAAACCCCAATATTGAAAGCACAACTGTAATTTGTTTATTTAATAATTTTAAAATAAAATTTTTCATTTATTTGTGATTTGTTAATTTATTATATTTCAATTTTGTTTTTTTATCTTTTACAATAGTTTTTTTAAATAGATTACTCACATTTTTAATTTTATAGTTCGACGAGCTCACTACAAGTTTTTCAATGTGTTCGTAAGATCGCTTCGCTAAGTTCTTCGCTAATCACTCAGAATGACAAAAGGACTAAACACTCAGAATGACAGTAATTTGCCTCAATCTTATCAATCTTTCGGCATTTTTCATAAACATTAAAAAGAAGTTTACACTTTTTTTATAAAAAGCACCGTAGGTGCTTACTGTTTATAGCAAAAATTAAAAAAATAACATTTAGCTACGTAGTAGCGACCTGTTAAAATATCATTGTTTTACAGGACGTTCCTACGGAACTTAATACATGATGTGCATTCTTTATCTATAAACAGTTCATCCCTACGGGATTTATTCACAAAGAAAAAGTGTAAACCTTGAAATGAAAAATGCCAATCTTTCTTCTCAATCTTATCAATCTTTCTTCTCAATCTTATCAATCTTTCTTCTCAATCTTCTCAATCTTTCTTCTCAATCTTCTCAATCTTTCTTCTCAATCTTCTCAATCTTTCTTCTCAATCTTATCAATCTTTCTTCTCAATCTTTTCAATCTTGTCTTCTTCTCAATCTTGTATTATGTTATTTATTTTGGTTTAAGTTTGATATTTAAATTAATTTCAGTAATATTATTTTGAAATGTAACAGTTGTATCTTTTGATAAATATTCGCCATTTGCAGTTCCATCAACATCTTCGAACTTTAATGGATAAGTATTATTTTGCGAAAACTCTTGCGATTCGGCATGGTAATTTCCTGTAGAATTTGAAGTTGAAACATTATTCAACATTGTAACTTTTATATTTTGAATTGGCTGATTTAAACTATCGTCAGTTGTAATAGTTCCATTTACTATATACTTTGTTGCAAAAACACCATACATAGGTTGTGGGCTTCCGTATTCTTTTGTGCATGAAGTAGAATAACCCAATAAATAAAGTATAGCCGAAATAAACAAACTATAAAATGAAAGTATTTTAAATTTTACGATTTTCATTTTAAACAGAATTATTTAAACAAATTTATAAAAAACAATTAAATAAACGTAAATTTTTATAAATATTGTGTTTATACTACCAACGGGAATAATTTGAGTTTTACCTTTCTTAACTCCCTCTCCAATTGGAGAGGGGCGGGGTGAGGTCATAAAAAAACAAAAACTCAAATTATGACCACTTAAAGTATAAACAACTCACGATTTCATTCGTTGGCTATAATGTGATTATTCCTGATAAATAATTTTGGAATACTGGTCGAGTGAGCCGATAATTTTAAATTCGGTACGGCGGTTCATTTGGCGACCTTCGGGGTTATCGCTGCCATCGGCATTTTCATTTTTAGCAATTGTAATTTTTTCGCCATACCCTTTTGCAGATAATCTATCTTTATCAATATCTTTGCTAATTAAATACTTAACAACACTTTCGGCACGCCGTTGCGACAATTTTAAATTATAATTATCATCGCCTTTATTATCGGTATGAGAACCAATTTCGACAACAATCCGAGGGTTTGTAATAAGAATTTTGAGTAATGTTGTGTCGATTACCATTTTAGATGTTTCAGTTAATTTCCAATCATCAAAATCGTAATAAATATTTTTGATAATAATAGATTCTTTTGGTAATATGTTAATGTAAATTGCATCTAAGCGAATTGTGTCCGATTTAACAATTTTACGAGTATCAACTTTAAGTTCTTTGTTAAACATTCCATAATTTTCAACAACAACTTTGTATTCTTTATCTGGTTCGATATCAAAAAAATATCTTCCATCAATATCGGTAGTATCAGACTTAATAAACACACGTTCTTTTTCATCGGCAACTAAAAACAAATTAACAATTTGCTTATTAAGCGGGTCTATTTTCTCGAAAGGGTCATCGTCGTTAATAAATTTATCAACTTCTATTTGATGCTCAAGTTGCTTATAAATAGCGCTGTCTTTAATTGCATAAATTTTCCCGGTAACGCCAATACGAATAAATTCCGACCATTTATATTCGTAAATATCATCACAGCAAGTTTCGCTAAGTAATGCCACACCACCTTTGCGGTTCGAAACAAAAAAACCTTCTTCTTTATTTTTTCCAACTACAAAATAAATATCATCTGTACAAGAGTTTAATGGATAGCCAACATTTTCAGAATTTATCCATTTGCTTAATTCGCCTGTATTTTTAAAAATATCATATCCTCCCATTCCCGGAAAACCTGTTGAGCTAAAATACATTGTACGGCTATCGAAATCGTAAAAAGGAGTTGCCTCATCGCCAATTGTGTTAATTTTACTTCCTGCATTGTGTGGAGTTTTGAAAATGTTTTTCGAGCTGTTATACGAAGAATACCAAATATCTAAACCACCTTTACCGCCATCCCTGTCAGAAACAAAGTACAAAACTTCCTCATTTAACTTGGAATCGCTTCCAACAGTTGGCTGTGTTGATGTATATTTCGGGTTATTTATTTCATTATTAAGTTTTTCGGGTTCCGACCATACACCTTCAACTTTTTTGCTCAAATAAATTTCACAAACGGTTTTATTTTTCCAGTTTTGTTTGCAACGTGTAAAATAAAAATGATTGCCATCTGGCGAAAATGAGCCATTACAAGTATTTACATCGGGTAAATTAAACGGACCATCAAAAATTCCTGTTGATTCCCAGCTTTCACCTACTTTTTTAGCAGTATATATCTGACGAACAGGCATTTTTTGTGATGAGTCCAAATCAATATATTTTACTTTATCGGCTTTTAATGAAGCATAAATAATTTTGTTGTTCGATATTGGAAATGGCGACATCTCAACGTGTGCTTTGTTAATTGATGTATCAACATGATTAACAAAAACTTTTAAAGCTGAATTGAGTTTGTTTTTAGCTAAAACACAACCATCTATTTCAATTTTTGCAAATTTTTTATAATCCTTATCAAATGCAGCGCCTCCTTTAATTGTTTTTAAAAAAAATTGAAAATCTTCTTTTGCAACATCGTAATCGCCACACATTTTTTCCATTAATGCCTTATAATATAAAGCTTCGGGAAAAGCATCCTTATCGTTTTCGTAAGTTCTTGTGTAATATTCCTTTGCCATTGGATAGTTGCGGGCATTTTGATAAAGTTTGCCAAGTGCCATTGAATATGCAGAATTTTTCGGCTGGTTTTTTTGAAGCTGTTCGTAATATTCAATTGCAGAATATGTATCGCCAAGTCGTTCGGAGTTTTTGGCAAAACCTTTTATTTTCGATTGACTTGAATGTTTTATTGTTTCGGCGGGCTGTGCAAAAGTGATATTAGTTGTTATAAAAATAAATATAACAATATGAATAATGTTTATTAAATTATTATATGTATGATGTGTTATAATCTGTCGCATGGAATAGTAACTTTTTGTGGAATTGTACTTTTAGAAATATAAATTAATGAAACTTCAAATGCTCCCCTGCGATTTGTTGCAATTTTTAAAGGCGAAGAATTTATATCATAACTAAATCCTAATCGTAATTGTTTAAATTGAAGTCCAATAACAGCAATAGAGGCATCAAATGCTGTTGAAAAATCGTTTCTGAAAAAATAACCTGCAAAAATTTGCTTTATTACATTTGCTTTAGGAATATTATAGCCAAACTCTAAACCACCCAACAAATCAGTTGCTGTTGTTTGACGCATATACAAAGCCATTGGATGTGCAAACCAGTTTTTTATTGGGATATTAAATCCTAAGTTTAAAGCAGTACGAATTGGTAAACGATTATTGTTTCCTAAAAAAGTTTCTTTTGGCATTGTTAAATGAAAAAAAGAAACTCCTAATTCGGGCTCAAAAAACCTCAACCTTTTGCTCCATGCAATACCAAAGTTTAAATCGGGATAATTATCGCTTAACCCAATATTGTCTTCGTTTACAGGTAATTGATTATTAAACTGACCTGATGTTATATCATATTGGCTAGGGAAAGTCAAGGAACCCATCGAAATACTTTTAAAAACCATACCGCCTTGAATTCCAGTATGCCAGTTATGTCCGTTTACTGTTTTATGCCATGCAAAAGAAAGGAATATTTTATTTACAGTAAGACCTGCCGGACCCGATTTATCGTTAATAATATAAATTCCTCCGCTAAATTTTTCGGAATGTAACCAAAATTGCCTGTCGAAACCAACTGAAATTGTTCTAAAAGGAATTGACAATGCCCGCCATTGATTTCGGTAGTTGTTCATTATTCGCCAATCACCATCATAGTTGCCGGTATTAGCAGGGTTTAACGATAACGGAGATGCATAAAACTGCGAAAAATGAATATCCTGAGAAAGTGCCGAAGTTCCACTAACTAATAAAATTATAACAAAGTATGTGATTTTAATATTCTTCACAATAATTAATAATTAGGCAAAAATAGTGTTTTTTTTAAATTAATTTGTTCATTTATATATTAATTTGTAATATTGTATTAAAATTAACAATAATATTAAATTTTTTCTTAAATTGCACCATTAAATAATTTCTAAATTAGATTAATTAATGAAATTTTTATTTACTTTAATATTTACTTATTGTTGCTTAACATACTCATTTGGGCAAGTAAACGCTAACTTTAATGCATCACCTAAACAGGGGTGTGTTCCGTTAGTTGTGAATTTTACAAACCTTTCATCTGGAACCGGTACGCTTACCTATTTGTGGGATTTTGGAAACGGAAACACTTCTACTTTACAAACTCCTTCGGTAAATTATGTAAACCCAGGTATATATACCATTACTTTAATTGTTTCAAATGGAACTTCAACAGATACTGAAATAAAAACCGGCTTTATTACTGTTTATGCGTTACCTGTTGCAAATTTTGCAGGAGTTGCACCATTATCGGGATGTCCTCCTTTTAATGTAATGTTTAACGATTCATCAATTCAGGGTGATGGCAACATTAGTCAATGGCAATGGGATTTTGGTGATGCATCACCATATTCAGTAAGTCAAAATACTTCTCATACTTATTCATTAATCGGAAATTATACTGTTTCGTTGCAAGTTACCGATGAACATGGGTGTAAAGATGATACTACTTTTCAAAGTTACGTAAATGTTGCAAACCCTCCTGTTATTCAATTTGCAGCCGATAACACTACGTTTTGTTCTGTACCATCTTCGGTTAATTTTACAAATAATACAACAGGTACGGGAACAATCACTTATCTATGGTCTTTTGGCGATGGTAGTGATACTACAGATGCAAACCCAACACATACTTATACTTCGCCCGGAACATACGATGTAAGCTTAACTGCAACCGACCAATATGGTTGCAGTTCAGATACGGTTTACAATAATTATATAAGTATAACACCTGTAGTTGCTTTATTTCATTTTGCTCCAGATAGTGTATGTATTGGTCAAAATGTAAACTATTTTAACGATGCAGATACAACTTGCTCATGGACTTTTGGCGATGGTGGTCTTTCTTCATTATCTGACCCTACCCATATTTATTATACACCTGGTAATTTTACTATAACTTTTATTGCTGCTCCCGGAACAATTTGTAGTGATACTATTACTGACACAATTACAGTAAGACCACGACCAATTGCAGCATTTGAAGCATCTTCTCATTATGTTTGTGATTCGTTATTTGCAGTAACATATACTGACACATCAAGTAATTCTTTTAGTTGGAATTGGACAATAAATGGTGGAACACCATCTAGTTCAACAAATCAAAATCCAAGTGCATTATATTATATTGAAAATGATTATTATACAAGTTTAATTATTACAGATAGTTACGGATGTACAAGTTTACCTTACACCGACTCTATTCCAATTACTGTAGATTTTCCAACTGCAAGTATAAACTGGGATGGATTATTAAATCATTGTATTCCTTATGATGTAGCTTTTACCGGTTCTGGTACATGGAATACAACTTATGATAATGTTTCAAGTACTGGATGGTACTGGACTTTTGGTGATGGCGGAAATTCAAATTTACAAAGTCCAAATTATACTTACACTATACCTGGCGATTACCTTGTTACACTCACAGTTACAACCGATTCGGGCTGTACTGCATTTGACACAATAAGAATTAAAGTAGGCTCACATCAAACTCCAGGAATATCTTATACTTATGCAGGTGGTTGTGCAAACGATGAATCAATTCCTTTTTTCAGTAATTCAACCGACACTCTCTTAATTGATTACTGGGACTGGACATTTTTTTCGCATTTTGATACAGATTCACTTTTTACAGTAGCTACTAGTAGCGACGAAGACCCTGTTGTTGATTTTCATGGCAACGATTCAATTACAATTCAATATATTATTGGATATTTGGATTGTAAAGATACTTTAATTGATACTAATGCATTTCTTTTAAATGGACCTTTTCTTCAGGGAATTGATACTGTATTTTCTTGCGCAAATCCTTTGCACGTTGGATTAACTTTTGCATTTATAAAACAAGCAAATCGGTGGTACTGGGATTATAACGAAGATGGAGTTTATGATGATTCAACAATTTATGCAGTTCCGCTTTACGCATACAACGATACAATTTGGCACGATTTTCCTTCAAGAGGAAATTATATGGTTCATTTAATCGCATTTAATGATACAACGGGTTGTTATTACGAAGATAGTTTATCTTTCATATTATATGTTATTGACGCATCAGTTACAGTTGCAAGTCCACATTGTTATAACAATAATTATATTAATATTTCAAACTCTTTAGATTGGCCCCCAAATAATAACTACACAATAAATTATGGCGATGGGCAAACAATAATATATACTACTTATTATGATTCTATCAGTCATAACTATCCGGCTACTTCGGGAACTAATAATTATAATATTGAATTAATAATACATAACTTTTTAGGTTGTACAGATACTGCTACAACTACCATACAAATTTTTCAACCTACTGCAGGTTTATCATATAGTCCCGATACAATTTGTCCGCCCTACTCTATAATGTTTGTTGATACAAGTTCTTCAGACATTTCTTTAATTGATTGGAACTGGACATTTACAGGACCTGTAACCCTTACTTCAAATGGAAATGATACTGCCAATATTAATTTTACTAATCCCGGAACTTATACCGTGCAGTTATTAATAACTGATTCTATAGGTTGTGTATCCAATGCTGTTGGACCAGTATTAAATGTTCTGAATTTTCAATCAAGTTTTACTTCACTTGATAGTACAATTTGTAAAAATGATTCGGTTCACTTTACCTCTCAGGTGCAATATGCTGATACTTATATATGGAATTATGGAGATGGAAGTGCATGGGATACTATAATAAACCCCATTCATCAATATGCCGATTCGGGAAAATATACTGTATCATTAATTATTCAAAATTCTTATACAAATTGTATTGATACATTAATTTCAAATCAATATGTTGATGTGCAAACCATTACTGCCCAGTTTATTGTTGCTGTTGCCGATACAAACTGTTATCCGTTTTCAGTTACAATAACAAATCAAACTGATACAATTTTTTCTCCAATAAACTGGAACTGGACATTTGGTGATGGAGGTTTAGGTACTCAATTCACACCTTATCATAATTATACTTCTCCGGGAAATTATTCGCTGATATTACAGGCAACTACGCCTTATGGGTGCACCGACAAAGATTCAATAATGATTAATGTAACTGGACCTTATACTGACATTTTAGTCAGCGATTCGATAATTTGTAAAGGCGATACTGTAACATTTACTTTAATTAATAACAGCGGAATTTATGGGCTTAACTGGGATTTCGGTGATGGATACATTAGTAACGATACTTCTTCTGTTATTACACACATATATAATTCTGTTCCTTTAAGCGGTGGTTACGGTCCAAGTCTTGTTTATTGGGGTGGTACCAATCAATATTGTATTCAACCACCAAAATCTGCAGATTCTGTCTTTGTTTATCAGGTAATGGCTGATTTTACTATTAATGGTGATACTATTACCTCAATGTGCAACCCTGGTAATGTTAATTTCACAAATACTTCTTTTGGTCCTATTACCAGTTATAATTGGTATTTAGGAGATGGACAATATTCTTCCGGATATGAACCTGCATCACCATATACTTATTATAATACAACAACAACTGATACTACATATTACATTTCTCTTGCAACAACAAGTACACTTGGTGGCTGTTATGATAGCATTGTAAAACCATTTACAGTTTATCACCAACCACAAATAACTATCGGAAATGATGCTGCAATATGTTATGGTAGTTCAGTACAATTAATCGCTAGTGGAGGAGAGGCAATTTTGTGGTCGCCATCTCAAGGATTATCTAATGCTCTGGATTATTTGCCAACTGCCAGCCCTAATAGTTCTACAATGTACCACGCAACAATTTACGATACACATACTTGCACTAATTCCGATTCAGTTTTTGTTTTTGTTCAGCAAATACCGCAATTATTTCACAATTCTGACACTACAATTATTATTGGAGAAATTGTAGATATGCTCGCTAGTTCCGACCAATCAACTGTTAGTTACAACTGGACACCATCTTACGGTTTGTCTTGTACATCTTGTTCTAATCCAATTGCTCAGCCATTAGTTACTACAACCTATACTGTCGAAATTATTGATTCATTAAATTGTTTTCATATAACAAGTCAAGTTACAATTGAAGTAATAGAAGAATTTTCTATTGATGTTCCAACTGCATTTACGCCAAACAATGATGGTAACAACGATTTAGTTTTTGTGCGAGGTTGGGGAATAATGAATCTGTTAGAATTTAAAATTTATAATCGTTGGGGTGAATGTATTTTTACAACCGATGATATTCGTCAAGGATGGGATGGTACATTTAAAGGTATGAAACAAAATATTGACTCTTACGCTTATACTGCTAAAGTTGAAACATTTAACGGTAAAGTGCTTACCAAGAATGGACTAATTAATTTACTAAGATAAAACTATGCGAAAAAAGTCCCAAGACCCAAGGGACAGCCCTTCACCCTTGAAACTTTGGGCTTGGCTTGGAGCGGTCAGATGGGTATAGGAAATAAACACACAATAGTACTACGTACCCGTCAGACCGCTTGGAACTAGCTTGGAATTTGGTACTTGGTATTTGAAATTTGGTATTTGAAACTTGAATTCAGCTTTCAATAAATTCAACTGGTTTTGTTTTAACAATAGCTTTATTTTTCCACTTACCGCTTTTGTAATATATATAGGTAAGTGTCATTCCCGAAATCCACGCTAAAGGAATTGACCACCAAATACCTTGATAACCAAAATATTTTGATAAGAGCCATGCCAAAGGAATGCGAATAAGCCAAAGCGAAAAAAGTGTTATAAACATAGGAATAATTGTATCACCGGCACCACGCATTACGCCCATATTAATAAACATAGTAGTAAAAACCAAATAAAACGCTGCAACAACGTACAAATATTCTTTACCTATATTAATAATATTAATGTCTGGCGAAAAAGCTTTCATAATCCAACCGGGGAAAATCAATATTATTGACGATAAAATTAATGTAATAATCAAATTCATTTTTAAGGTAGCAACATATCCACTTTTAACTCTATCAGTTTTTCCAGCACCCATATTTTGTCCGACAAAAGACGAAAGTGCCATAGCCAGATTCATAGCAGGTAAACTTGCAAACGAATCAATTCTGATAGCAACAGAATATGCAGCAATAACATCAGTACCAAAAGTATTAACGATACTCAATAAAGCAATCATTCCGAGCGAAACAAAAGTCATTTGTAAACCAGAAGGGAAACCAATTAAAAAACTTTTTTTGAAAATAAATTTATCGAAATTCAAATTTTGAAATGAAAATCTAATAAGTTTATGTGTTTTATTAAGATAAAAAACAGACGTAATAAATGCAGAACCTTGAGCAATTACAGTTGCAATAGCAGCGCCTGCAATTCCCCATTTAAAAACTATCACAAATAATAAAACTAAAATAATATTTAAAACAGTAGATAAAATTAAAAAATAAAGTGGTGTTTTTGAATCTCCCATGCCCCTTAAAGTAGCGGCAACACCGTTATATCCAAAAATAAAAATTAAACCGCCAATATATATTTTAAGGTAAGTTGCAGCTTGGGGTAAAATATCGGCGGGAGTATTAATAAATTTTAAAATAGTTTCGGTAAAATAAATTCCTATTATTGTAATTAATATTGAAGAAAAGAACAGGAAAATATTCATTGTGTCAATGGCACGCCTTACCATATTTGTGTTTTTAGCTCCAAAATACTGAGAAATAATTACAGTAAAGCCCATCGAAAACCCAATAATTAATGAAATTAATGTAAAAATAATTGGAGTAGATGCGCCAACGGCGGCAAGGGCTTCCTTTCCCAAATAATTTCCAACAATAACACTGTCAACAATATTGTAAAGTTGTTGGAAAGCATTACCCAATAACATGGGCCATGCAAATTGTAAAATAAGAGAACTCTCTTTACCTACTGTTAAATCTTTCAAAAAATGATTTTTTGTAAAGGTATTTTAAAAAATAAAAAAATGATTTAAAAAAAAAGAGTTGCCAAATATTTTGACAACTCTTTTTTTTGATTTTAAGTTTATTTTACTGCAAACTGTCATTTAATTGTTGCATTGCATCATTAAACTGACCGCCAAAATCCTGAACTGCATTTTGTGCTTGGCTTACAGTATAAATCATATAAACACTCAACAAAACAACAATAATGTTTATCACTAAACCAATTATTGCTAAAACTTTACTACCACCAGTAGCACCTAATTTTTTCATTCCCATAAAACTCAAAATTGTGCCAGCTAATGATAATGCTAACCAAATGCCACTCATTATATAACCATTGCCACCTAAAGCAGCTGTTGCAGCTGCACCAATCCAAATAAACCATACAAATACAAATCCAACTAATGAAATAATGAATCCTGTAATTGCCAAACCTTTACCTTGAGGTTTTTGTGTTGTTTCTTCCATAATTTTTTGTTTTTAAATTAATAAATTAAGTTTTTAAACGCTAAAAGTATAACAAGTTTTTTAATTGACCAAAAAAATTATTATTTTTTATTCACAATTTTAATTTTATAAAAATATTATTTCTTTTGATTAAGAATGTTGTAAAAACTATAACTTTGGCGATATTTTAATTTTAAATAAAATATTTATTCACAATGGAAAAAGATTTTAAAGTTTTTAATTTAATCGAAGAGGAGTATAAAAGACAACTTAATGGAGTTGAACTTATAGCTTCCGAAAATTTTGTAAGCCCTCAAGTTTTACAAGCAATGGGCTCAGTTTTAACAAATAAATATGCCGAAGGATATCCTGGTCATAGGTATTACGGTGGTTGTGAAATAGTTGACAAAACCGAACAACTTGCTATTGATAGGATTAAAGAACTTTTTGGAGCCGAATACGCTAATGTTCAGCCACATTCTGGTGCTCAGGCAAATGCAGCAGTAATGCTTGCTGTTTTAAAAACCGGCGACAAATTTTTAGGACTAAACCTTGCTCATGGTGGGCATTTAACTCATGGTTCGCCTGTTAATTATTCGGGAATATTGTATCAACCTTATGCATATCAAGTAAAAGAGGATACAGGATTAATTGATTATGACCAAATGGAAAAATTAGCATTAGAACATAAACCTAAATTAATTATTGCAGGTGCTTCGGCATATAGCCGCGATTGGGACTATGTTCGTATGCGTAATATAGCTGATAAAGTTAGTGCATTATTAATGGCTGACATTTCTCATCCTGCCGGATTAATTGCAACCAAAGAATTAAATAATCCTTTCCCTCATTGTCATATTGTAACTTCTACAACTCATAAAACTTTAAGAGGTCCTCGCGGAGGTATTATATTAATAGGTAAAGATTTTCCAAATCCATTCGGTGTAAAAACTCCAAAAGGTGAAACAAAAATGATGTCGGCAATGCTCGATTCTGCAGTTTTTCCAGGTATTCAAGGCGGACCACTTGAACATGTGATTGCATCTAAAGCAGTTGCATTTGGCGAAGCACTTCAACCATCATATAAAGAATATGTTAAACAAATTCGCAAAAATGCAACAAAAATGGCTCAAGAATTTGTAAATAAAGGGTATAAAATAATTTCTGGTGGAACCGATAATCATTTAATGTTAATTGATTTACGTACAAAATTCCCCGATATTACTGGCAAACAAGTCGAAAACACTTTAGAAAAAGCTCATATTACCATCAATAAAAATATGGTTCCTTTTGATACACGTTCACCTTTTCAGGCATCAGGTATAAGAATTGGAACACCAGCAATTACTACCCGCGGAATGAAAGAAGAACATATACCAATAATTGTTGAATTAATTGATAGAGTTATTTCAAACATTAACAACGAAGATATTATTCAAAAAACAGGAAACGAAGTTATTGAAATAATGAAACAATTTAAATTGTTTGCGTACTAATATAAAAAATTACAAATATCAATTTTCAAATAACAAATTAAAAAAAACAGATGGCCTTTTTAATTTTGAATATTAGTTACTCATGTTACGCAAATAAAAAATTTGTCTCGCAAAGTCGCCAAGTTCACAAAGTTAAAAAGTGGCTAAAAAAAATAATTTACCCCATTAGATAAAAACTTATGGAGATGATTATTTTTATTTATAAGCAAATATCTAACGGGGTGAATTATTTTTTCTTGGCGTACTTAGCGCCGGAGTTTATGCTGACGAAGGAAGTACGAGAAATAATCATTTTGAGAAACTTTTTACGTAACATCAGTTATTATTTGTGATTTATTTTTTGAGTTTTGGAATTTAATTATTTATGGAGTGGTACATTTACATTTTAATTGTAACAACTGGTATTGCAGTTGGTTTTATTAACACTTTGGCAGGTAGTGGTTCACTAATAACTTTACCATTATTAGTTTTTTTAGGACTTCCATCGAATGTAGCAAATGGCACTAATCGAATTGGAATTTTATTTCAAAGTATAGTGTCATCTTTTAAGTTTAAGCAAAAAAAAGTTTTTGAATGGAACGAAGCATTTTTTATTACTATTCCTGCCGTTATTGGTGCTATTCCTGGAGCTTTTATTGCTACAAAAGTTCCCAAAGAAACTCTTAATTATGCAATTGGCTTTTTGCTAATTTTTATGTTTTTTATTGTTTGGTTAAAACCCGAGCAATGGCTCAAAGGCAAAGCTGGCCTTGTTAAGGCTCGTCCTGGTCTATTACAATTTGTTATTTATTTTTTAATTGGTTTATATGGAGGATTTATTCAAGCGGGTGTTGGATTTTTTCTACTTGCAGCTTTAGTCCTAAGTTCTGGATACGATTTAGTTAAAGCAAATGCATTAAAAGTTTTTATTACTGGAACTTTTACTTTAATAGTTTTACCAATTTTCATTTATTTTAATCAGGTAAATTATTTGCTTGGCGGATTGCTCGCAGTTGGAAGCATGGCTGGAGCATGGATAGGAACAAAAATAGCAATTAAAAAAGGTGCAATTTTTATAAGATATTTTCTATTAATTATAATATTTATATCTGCATTTAAATTATTAATAATTGATATTTTTTTTTAAATAATTAGAATTATGAAACATCCATTGCTTGCTCCAAATTATAGGAGACTATAAAAAGACACACAATTTGTCACGAACTTGTTTCGGAAAGGGAATGATTATAAGTTTAAAGAAAGTTATAAGGTTTCAGGTTTCGAGTTTCAGGTTTTTAGTTGCGGGTTTCGAGTTTGAAGTACAGGGTTTTTAAAAACCAAAAACCTCAAACTAAAAACTCTAAACTAACAAAAAATGTAAATAATTAATAATTAGATAATAACTAAAATATAAACAGATGAAAACAACAACCTCAGTAATATGCTTGCTATTTGTTATTTTTTTAATTTCAGCAACTTTACCAGAAAACAACTCTTTAAAAATACTTAACATTGAAGATGCTATTAATAAGGGAATTGTAAAAGCCGAAGTTTCTGGCAAAGGAGGACATGGTGGCGAATGCATTAATCTTAACATTACTAATTTATCATCTGTTGATACAACTATATATGTTGAAGCTGGAAGAAGATTAAACTCTGAAGATTCTACAGTTCAGGACATATTAATTGTTAAAGAATTACCAATTTTAGTAAAAGCTGGCGAAGAAAAAAATGTGAATCTTTTAGGATTTTGTTGTCAGGCAACAAACCACTCTCCTTCTAAAGGCGAAAAATTTGATATTGGGCATTTAGCTGATAGTGAACTTTTTGCAATAGCTCAATTTCTAAACAAAAATCCTTTTGATGAAGACATTATGCAAAATGCAGTGTGGGTTGTATCAAATAATCATCCACTATCATCAGTTGGCTCTTCTAATCAAAACAAAAGAAAGGAACTTAAAAAGTTGCATAATGTTTTAGCAGCAATTAAACATCTGCCCGAAGATTTCTCATGGTATTCGCTAACTTTTAAAACTGATACAGCAAAGCTATTTTCAGGAGTTCCCGACTCATTATATGGCGATATTGAGTATAGTGTTTGGAATAATTGTGAAGTGTCAATCACATTAAGCGATTCTATTGGACACGTTGTTAAAAGATTTATGGTAAACAAACCTCATAATCCCAACAAATATAATTACGAAATAAAAACTTCTGTTTACGGTTATCAAAAAGGAAAATATTTTGTTAGATTGTTTACAAATAATCAAATGAAATTGGAAAAAACCATTGAGTTGTAACTAACAATTTTAATTTTATTAATTTTACAAATAAATTTCAATTAAGATTTAATAATTTTGGCTAAAGCCAATTTTGGACTTTTTAGTAGCCACGACCTTAAGTCGTGGCAATTAAAAAAGCTATTAGACTTTAGTTTAAAAGTTTTTTGATATTAATTATAAAAATCATTATGCACAATATATCCGACAAATTTTCAACAATTAACATAGAGCGACTATTTCGTTTTATTGATAACGATTTTACTGAAAAAAAAGAAATTTTTGGCATTCCTGAAGAACTCTTTTTTAAACCATCGGTAAATGATAATTTCCGAATTGAACGATACGGCAATACTCTTGAAACACCAATAGGAATTGCTGCCGGACCTCATTCGCAAATGGCTCAGAACATTATTTCGGCATGGCTTTGCGGAGCTCGATACATTGAATTAAAAACTATTCAAACGCTTGATGAAATAAATGTTTCGAAACCTTGTATTGATATGCAGGACGAGGGATACAATTGCGAATGGTCGCAGGAGCTTAAAATTCACGAATCTTACGAAGAGTATTTGAAAGCTTGGATTATAATTCACGTTTTAAGACACAAATTTGATTGGAACAAAACAAATGATATTGGCGTAATTTTCAATATGAGTGCTGGTTACAACATGGAGGGAATATTAAAAGAGAATGTTCAGTTTTTCTTTAACAAAATGAAAGATTGCAGTATCGAAAAAAATAAATTTATAGAATTATTAAAACCACTTTACCCGGAAATTATAAAAATTAAAATTCCTGATATTATTTCCGATAATATAACATTATCCACAATGCACGGTTGTCCACCCGACGAAATTGAAAAGATTGGACATTATTTAATCTCTGAGAAAAAACTTCACACAACAATTAAACTTAACCCAACAATGATTGGGGCAAAAGATTTAAGATATATTTTAAATGATAAATTAAAATTTAAAACCGAGGTTCCAGACATTGCATTTGAGCATGATTTAAAATTTGACGATGCAATAAAACTGATTAAATCATTACAAGAAACTGCCTCATATAACAATGTTCAGTTTAATATTAAACTAACAAATACTTTAGAAAGCATAAACTTTAAAAACATATTTCCTGAATCGGAAAAAATGATGTACATGAGCGGACGAGCATTACATCCAATAAGCATAAATCTTGCTAAAAAACTTCAAAACGAATTTAAAGGCAAGCTAAATATATCTTTTTGTGGCGGAGCCGATTGCTTTAACATTTCTGATATTTTAAATTGTGGTTTACAACCTGTAACAACATGTTCTGATATATTAAAACCTGGAGGATATGGGCGACTTTTTCAATATATTGAAAACATCAGAAATAATAATGTTATAACAAATAAACTTGAATATCTTAACAAATATGCAGAAGAAGTAGTTTCAGAAAAGGCATATATCTGTGATTCTTTTCACACTCCTGATATTAAAACAAACAGAGAATTAAATTATTTTGATTGCATTCATCCACCATGTGTTGATACATGTCCAACAAACCAAGACATACCCGATTATTTATACCTAACATCAATTGGCGAATTTGAAAAAGCTTTTGAAGTTATTTTGAAAAAGAACCCCTTCCCCACCTCACTTGGAATGGTTTGCGACCATCTTTGTCAGTCAAAATGCACTCGAATAAATTATGATAACAATATACAAATAAGAGAAGTAAAGCGATTTATTGCTGACTTTGGCAATAAAGAAAATTTTTTAAAACCAGCTAAAGATAACGGACTTAAAGTTTCGATTATTGGTGCTGGTCCTTCAGGTTTGGCTTGTGCTTATTTTTTGAGATTAGCTGGATTTCAAATAAATGTTTTTGAAACAAAAAATATTGCAGGTGGTATGGTTACTGATGCAATTCCTACATTCCGACTTAAAGCACAATCCATTCAAAAAGATATCGAAAGAATTAAAAATCTTGGAGTAAAAATAAATTATGGTTGTAAAATTGATTCAACTTCGTTTAAAAACATTCAGCAAGAAAGTGATTATATTTATATTGCAACAGGTGCACAAAAGTTTAAAAAACTTGGAATAGAAGGCGAAAACACAAAAGGAGTAATAGATGCATTTGAATTTCTTTCTTCAGTAAAAAACGGAAAAAAGATTGACATTGGGAATAATGTTATAGTAATTGGTGGTGGTAATACAGCTATGGATGTTGCTCGTACAGCATACAGAATGGTTCCAATAAATGGGAAAGTAATTGTTGTTTACCGAAGAACTATGCACGAAATGCCCGCTGATGCAGAAGAAATAACTGCATTAATTGGTGAAGGAATTGAAATAATTGAACTCACCTCTCCTGAAAAAATAATTTCTAAAAATGGCAAAGTAAAATCAATTATTTGCTCAAAAATGAAACTTGGAGAACCAGATTCATCTGGTAGAGCAAAACCAATAAAAATTGAAAATTCTGAATTTGAGATTATTGCCGATTCAATAATTCCAGCACTTGGACAAAATGTAGATATTAATTTTATAAAACCGGAATTACTAAAAGCAAACTCTTCAACTTTTGAAACACAAATAAAAAATGTATTCATTGGCGGTGATGCAATGCGCGGTGCTGCAACAATTGTAAAAGCTGTTGGCGACGGAAGAAAAGTAGCTTCTCAAATTTTAAATCGTGCCGGAATAAATTTTAATTTTGAACCTGAAAAAGTAAACCGTAGCTTAAATTACAAAGATTATATTATTAAAAAATCGAAACGAATTAAAGGCGAACAATTAACTGAAACAGAACTTCAAAACAGAAAGAATTTCGATATTGTTATTTCACCACTTACTAAAGAGCAGGCAGTTGCAGAAGCCAAACGCTGTTTGCTTTGCGATGATGTTTGTAGTGTTTGTGTTACAGTTTGCCCTAATCGTGCAAATTACAGTTATTTTATTGAACCAAAAAGCATAAATATTTACAAAGCAATAAAAAATTCAGATAAAATAAACATTGAAAAAGCAGGAGTTTTAAATCTTACACAAAAAACTCAGATACTGAATATTGGCGATTTTTGCAACGAATGTGGAAATTGCACAACATTTTGCCCAACAAATGGAAAACCATTTAAAGATAAACCGAAATTTTATCTGACCCAAAAAAGTTTTAACGAAGTTGAAAATGGTTTTATATTAAACAAATTGCAAAACAATACAATTTTGCTTCACAAAACAAATAACGAAATAAGTAGTCTTAGTTTAAAAGAAAATGAGTTTATTTATAAATCGGGAAATGTAAAAGCTACATTTAACAAATCCGATTTTACTATTAAAAATGTTGAATTTTTAAATAAAAACATAAACGAATTTGAATTTACAGAAGCTGTTCAAATGTTTGCTCTATTTGATGTTGTAAAGAATTTGTATTAATTATTTTATCTGATAATCGAAACCACGCCAGTTACAGGCTCAACATCATCTAATTTAACAATATACATATACGAGCCCATTGGTAAATCTTTTCCTTTGTATTTTCCGTTCCATCTGTTCGATGCATCGTAATATTGAACTCCTGTGCCTTTAAAAATAAATATTTTATCGCCCCAGCGGTCAAATATTTCAACTTCAATATTTTTGTATGCACCAATATTTGTGATTTCAAAATTATCATTTGTGCCATCATTGTTAGGTGTTATCACACTAGGAATAATAAGAGGAATATCTATTTTAAAATTTGATACCGAATAACATTGCAAAGAATCAGTTATCGTTACAATATAATTTCCCGAAATTAAATCAGAAATATCTTCAGTTTGATAACCATTTGACCAAATATAAGTATATGGGCTAATTCCGCCAGACACAGTAATATCAACATTTCCTAAATGATTAGTCTGGTCAATTGCAGATGCTCCAGAAACCACAATTGCATTTGGATATGAAACATCAACCTGACTGGAATCCGAACAACCATTACTATTTGTTATCACAACGGAATAAGTTCCGCTTTGACTTGGTGAAGAATTAAGTATTTCGGGATTTTGTATATTACTATTAAAAGCCTCGGGACCAGTCCACAAATATGTTGAAGCAAAATTTACAAATAATTTTATTGTATCTCCATAACAATACGGACCATTTGTTGAAATTGATGCAACCGGTTTTTCATTTACAGTTACAGTTGTATTTGCAACCGATGTACACGAATAAGCATTTGATACAGTAACAATATAAGTTCCACTCATGTAAATGGTCGAATTAACTAACTGAGGATTTTGAGAAACTGAACTGTAACTTAATGGACCGTACCAAACGTAATTTGTTCCACCTAAAGCATTTAATTGAATTTGTTCGCCTTCGCAATAAGCCCCAGTATTTGATGCACTTGCAACAGGTGTAGGATATACAGTTACGCTAACACTTGAAGTTGAATTATTAAATCCATCATTAACTGTAACATAATACACTGTATTTACATGAGGACTATCAGTTGCTGTTGCTGAACTCGAATTAAAACCAGATGGAACAGAATTCCAGATGTAAGTATAATTTCCGGTTCCACCGGTAACATTTGCAGATAATGTTATTGATTGTCCATCGCAAATTATATTAGGTGATGCAGTTGGCAGTATAATAAGCGGACTTCCCGAAACTGTAACGGTTATATTATCGGTAGCCGAACAACCTGTTGCAACATCTGTTACTGTAACATAAAAAGTTGTATTTGAAAACAAATTTACTGTAGTTGGATTTTGAATATTTGTATTTAATAACAATGTGTCGGGACTCCATAAAAAAGTATAATTTCCACTTCCATTAGTTGCAGTAGCGTTTAATGTTGTATTTGTACCATAAGTTATTGAAATACTATTTCCTGCATCAACAGTTGGACTTGTATTTACAATAACAGTTGTTGAACTTGTAGCAGTACAACCCGCAGCGTTTGTAACCGTTACAGAATATGTCCCGTTCATTGAACTATTTGAATTATTAATTGATGGATTTGGCAAAGTTGAACTCCAGCCATTCGGTCCCGACCAGCTATAAGTACTTCCACCAGATGAGCTTAATTGAATATTGTTACCTGAACAATATGGACCACTATTAGAAGATGTTGCTGAAGGTGTATTCATAACAGTAACTGTACTTGTTGTTGTGTTTGAACAAGTTAAAGCATCAATAACTGTAACTGTATAAGTTGTTGTTGTATTAGGAGTTACGGTAATAGAAGATGTGTTACTCCCATTATTCCACGAATAAGAAGTACCTCCCGAAGCTGTTAAGGTTGCATTTTGTCCATTACAAATTGATTGTGATGCAGGTGTAATTGAAACAATTGGAAGTTGATTTACAGTTACAACTACACTTGAATTTGTTGAATTAAACCCATCGTTAATAGTTACATAATATGTAGTTGTTACAGTTGGCGAAACAGTAGGATTTGCAATTGATGAACTGAAACCAGCAGGCGAAGAACTCCAGATATAAGTATAACTTCCGGTACCACCTGAAGCAATTGCATTAAGTTGAGTGCTTTGTCCATTGCAAATTGAATTGTTATTTGTTGTAACATTTAAACTTAATGACCCTCCTGTTACTGTTATAATCACTTGGTCAGTAGATGTGCAACCTGAATTATTATCAGTTACAGTAACTGTATATGCAGTACTAATTGTTAGATTAGTTGTTTGTGGATTTTGAACTGTTGAACTGACTAATGAACCGGCAGGACTCCACAAATAAGAATAAGAGCCAGAACCGCCTGAAGCAGAGCCAGATAATGTAGTGCTTGTTCCATTTGGAATTGATTGGTCAATTCCTGCATTTGCAACAGGCAAAGAATTTACAGTAACAGTTGTTGTTGAAGTTGCTGTACAACCAGAAGCATTAGTAACTGTTACCGTGTAATTTGTTGAAGAACCTGGACT
>MENF01000215.1 GCA_001769035.1 Bacteroidetes bacterium GWA2_32_17 | reverse complement strand
ATCTCATATCACTCCAATTTTAAAGGAGATTATTCGCTTCGCATAGTAGCAAAAGCATTGCTTCTTAAAGAAGCAATGCTTTTATTTGAATAGATTCCTGCTGGAGTTTACCCCGTGTACTTGATACGGGGTAGGAATGACGTAAATGTATAGGGTATTTTTAGAAGTCCCCTTTATAAATATAACGACATACTTGACTTTTTACTCAACCTTTACTCTAATGCCTTCTGAATGTGAAGTAAATTCAGGTGCATACATACATTGTATAGTTGTAATACCATTAGAAAAATCGCCTTTTTGCTGAACACGTAATGGATATTCAAAAACATAAGTTCCTTTTGGCAGATAATCCATAAAAAAGTTTGTACTTGCATCTTTTGTGGTTTCATAATATCCTAATCCGTCCTGATACTTATACTTTGAAAAAACATTTAACGGTTCAAAACCGGCTGCACGCATATCTTTCATGTGAACAAATTCCATCATTCTATCAACTCGCAACTCAATTCTAACAATTACTTTATCGCCTATCTTTAAAATAGATGGTGCTTTTAGTGGTTCAATTATTTTACCAGATTGAGTTAATCGTTCAACAAAAAGTTCTTTTTTTAGTTTTAAAGGCGTTTCGTGAGGTGTAATTTTATCTAACTGCTCAAAATATTGCCAGTAAACTGCTCCCCATGCAACACCTTCGGTGTTCTTTGTTACTGTAACTTTTCCCATTTCGGGTTTTACTTCGCCACCTTGCCAACTTGTTTTAAAATAACCTGTACCTGCCTCAACTACAATATTATCCATTTTTTTCGGGTCAATTTTTTGGCTGCCAATAATTATTTCAACTAACTGGTCGTTCGAAAGCAAATCGGTACCTTTTAATAACAATGCATAAATAGCTTCTACTGTTGCTTTTGTTGTTTTCCAATCTTGTGTTTGTTTTTGTTTTAAAAGCCAAATTTTTAATTCTTCTACCGATTTTTGGTCATTAGCAACCTCATCAAATGTTTCAATCAATAGTGCTTGAGTTTCAATTGGTGCCTGATACCAATAATATCCAGCTTCGTTTTCTTTCCAGTACATTCCTAATTCCTCGTTAGTTAATGAATTTTCGCGTAATGATTTTATTATATCCTGCGGTACTTTTGTACTGCCAAAACGATTTAACCCAAGTGCAATCATTCCCTGCATATATTTATTTTCGCTTAACCAATATTTTTCTGCCTGCCCTTTATAATATTCGAAAGCTGTTTTACATCTTGCAGATATTGAAATTTCAGAGTAAAAACTTCTTGCATATAAATATTGTATTTGAGTAGAACCAATCATCTTTTTTTGCATCTCTTCTTTGGTGTAATGTTTTATCAAATAATCATAATCGTCCTTTATTCTTTTATCTAAATAATCAACTCCATTTATAACCATCTTTTTCAAATTGTTATCATTATTATAATCAACTACTTTTAATTTTTGAAGATGACCAAATCCTGTAACAATATGCTGAGTTATATAACGACTTTCGGGCATTCCCGGGAACCAAGGCCAGCCACCATTTGCAGATTGTTCTTTTTCTAACTTTTTAAGTGCAACCTGCATTTCGTTTGACATTCGGTTTAAATCGAACAATAATCCTATATTTCTTTTGCGTTGTGTTTCGTCCTGTGCATCTAAAACCCATGGAGTTTCCTGTAACAATACAGATTTTAATTCCTGATTTTTTTCGAGATTAGAAAGTAAAGCTTTTGAATCGGGAGTATTTTTCCATGAATCAAAAACAGCTTTAATTTTAGGCGAAGAACCTGCAATAAAAGTTGCTAAACTATTTGCATAGTAACGACTAAATGTTTGTTCGCTACATTCATAAGGATATTCCATAATATATGGCAATGCCTGAACAGCATACCATGCAGGATTAGATGTAAATTCAAGCGTATATTTAAAGCTTTTTAAAGTTGATGAATTTCCCGATTCTAACAATTTTTTAAATTCAAAAGTTTTAGAAGAATTTCCACGAATTGGTAATGGCATTGACTCTGTAACGAGCATTCTGTTACTCATTACTGGAATCACACTTTCCTCTCCATCGCTGAAATTTTCGGCTGTTGCAACAATTTTAACTGACAAAGCATTTGTCCCTTCAGGAATACTAATATTCCAAATTACATTTGTGTTTCCTTTTTGAACAACAGAAAATGATTTTATATCTTCATTTTTTTCTAAAATACCAATCACTGGCTTCATTGTAATAGGGTCGGTAAATTCAATTTTAGCATTACCTGTTAAATCTTTTTCGCTTAAATTGCTAATTTTAACAGATAGTTCCATTTTATCATTTTCTCGGAAAAAACGAGGTAAATTTGGAATTACCATTAATTCTTTTTGAGTAACAAGTTCATTATCAATTAAACCATATTCCAGATTTTGAGTATGAGCAAAACCAAGCATTTTCCACGTTGTTAATGCTTCGGGAACAGTAAATTTTACAATAACTTCACCATTTTCATTAGTCATTAATGTTGGAAGGAAAAATGCTGTTTCGTTAAGGTTTGTTCGAGCTTTTACATTGTCAATATTAGTTTTGCCTTCAGTTCTCGAATCATTATTTTGCTCAACTGGAGGAGGTGGAGGAATTGTTTTATCACTTTCTTCATCATTTTTCTTACTTTCAAATTTGCCTGCAGTAACTTCTGTTTCTTCAAGAGCTTCACCAGCCATTGCCATAGCAGGTTTGGCGGCATATTTATAATGTTTTGAACCTTTTCCGTTAGCACTTCGATTATATCCGTAATAATTGTTATAATAATAGAATCCAAACCAGTTTAAAGCATCATATCTCTGATATGGCATTTCGGAATAGTTTTTATAATTTTTAATAATTTGATTTGAAGATTGAGTACTAAAAAAATCGGGAGTTAAATATAAACTCATATAATCATAAGGAAATACATTAAACCCCCAATAATTTGCTTTTAGTGCATCGAGCGATTTATCGTAAAGTGCTGCAACCATTTCGGCAGCAACCTTTTCGCCTTTGGGTCCGGCAATTTTTATCCGCCACTCTTCTTGCTGTCCGGGTAACAACTTATTACGAAAAGTTTCGAAAGTAATTTTTAAATCCTTGTTTGAGTATGGCACTTGAAGTGTTGCATCAGAAGAATAAACTCTATTATAGACAATAATCCTGAAATGAACTGAAACATTTCCTCTGTATTTTTCTTCTATTGGAAGTTCGATTAAAGTTTGCTGATTTGATATTTTTAACCATTTTCTTAAAATGATTTTATTTTTATGTTCAACTTCGTATAGCAAACTTGCATTATTGTAACTTGTACCAACTAAAAATTTAGCAGTTTCGCCCGGCTCATAATTATTTTTAACTGATGCAAACCAAAATGAAGCAGCGAATGGTAAGTTTAAAGATTTTTCGCTATATACTGTTATAAATTGCTTGTTTACAACAGGTTTTCCAAACGAATCAATCGAGTTAATTTCAATAACATATCTCCCTGGTTCCCATTTCAACAAATCTTTTATTTCAAACTTTTCTTCTTTTCCGCTATCGAACCCATAGTTAAAAACTTGTTTTACAGGTTTTAATTTTGTTACATCAGTTTCGCTATCATATTCGTTACCATGGAATTTGCTTTCCCAATCGTTTTTTGTATAATAAAATTTATCTGGTTTTTGCCATAATCTTTTTCTAAAAAAGTTTTGAGTATCTTCTAATTTGGATATTGTTATTTTTCCTGAAGCTGAAATTTTTTCACCATTTAAGTTTGTTGTTATTATTTTGTATTTTTTTTGTTCCATTGTGTTAAGAACATCTGGAACATCAACATTTACCATAAGTGAAATATAACCAATTGTAATTGATTTAGAATCGCTTTGAGTTTCTCCATTTATATCAGTTATATCAACATATACCTGATAATTAAAATCGGTGTAATCATCTGCTTTTATTGATAAATCGGGAATTGCTTTAAATTTAATTTTAAATTCACCTTGAGCGTCGGTAATAGTTGTACCATTTGTTATTTCTACGGATGTTTGTTTATAAGGTCTCCACCACCAGCCACGCCAAATTGGAGTTCGGACAACTCTGTATGTAACTTTTGCTTCCGAAATACTTGGACCAGAATATGCAACTCCTTTTCCGGAAACTTCGACAGAATCGTTTAACCTATAATTTCCATTAAAAGGTTTTAATTCAGCCATAAATTTAGGTCGCTTATATTCTTCAACAGAAATTGATTTTGAACCATCAGGAGTGTTTAGTTGAAAATTTCCATTTAACAATCCTTGAGGTATTTGCAATGTTCCATTAAAAGTTCCAAACTCATTTGTAACGTGTTCAACTTTTGTTACAAGTTGATAATTAGGGTCCATAAAAGATAAAGTAGTGGAATATTTTTTTGCAATTGAACGCTCTGAGCTATCATTTTCAATAACAATTCCTTTATAATAAATTGTTTGCCCCGGACGATAAATTGCTCTATCGGTAAAAATAATTGTAGAATAAGTTTTTTGTTTTTCAGTATTGTATCGGTAGTTATAAAAATTTTGACGTGTTTTTAATGTTTGCCCGTTCCATTTAAACTCAAAACCAACATTATAAACATCTTTTTGGTAATCTGTTAAAATATTAACAAAACCATTTTCATCAGTTTTGTATTCGTTACCTTTTATAATGTTATATTTACGTGTAACATAATTATATTTCGAATAATATTCTGTAATGTTCACATTGCTTAAAGGTGTACCGCTATTTCGATTTGTAACAAAAATATCGTAACTTCCATTTGTTAATCTGCGTTGCAAATAACTAATATCCGACACCATAAAATCTTTGTACGAAAGCAAGTCGTTATCGAAATTAAAATCATTATTTTGTGAAATAAATATAACATAGTGCCCATAAGGCAATGTGTCTAATAAAATTTCAGTAGAGTGATTGTTATAATCTAATTCGTAAGGTAAATTAATCTCGTAATTATTAATTGTTACAGAAGATTTTAAAAGTTTATCAACTAATTCTGCTCCATATATATTTTGGCTAATTTTTTCATAATCGTCGAGTGAAATACTTGCTGCTTTGAGCCACACTTTTGAAATATTCTGATAATTTATCAAAGTGGCATAAGGTTTATTCGGAATTTGAACTTCTTCAATGTTAAACGATAAATTTTTATTTTTGATTTGTTCTTTAAGATTTTTACATTTTGCTGTACCGGTTGATTTTGGGAATTGCTCTATTGCTTTGTTACATATTTCAATTGCCTGAATTCGATAAGTTTTATATTTTGCTGTAGTTGAATCACTTGCATCATAACCGTTAAAATTGTACAATGTTAATGCCTGTTGATAAGCAACTTCGGTTGAAAATTGATTTGTCTTGTATCTGTTTTGAAGATTTTTTAAAGCATTTAAATACAAGTTTTCTTTTTCGGTATTTACAGAATTAGCATAAACAAAATTTAAACGAGCCAAATCGGCATCAATAAATGCTTCGGGATTATAATCCTGCGAATGAAATTGCAGTAAATTTTGAATTACTTTAATGCCATAAAATTGAAGCGATAATGTATCAGATGTATTTACTTTTACTTTCATAAATTCTGAAGCATCGGCAAAATAAAAATCTTCTTTTAACTCAAAATAATCCGCTGGTTTTGATAATGCAATTTCTTTGTTTGAGAAAAAATTAATAGCCCTAAATGCTAAAAAATCGTATAAAGTGGGACGTAAACCATCGGTTCCAGTTCCTAATGAAACTACCGCTTTAATTTCGGAAATGGATGTTCGTTTTAAGCTGTCTTCATTTTCTAATGATTGTACATAATGTTTTATACAAGCATCGGCTAATTTGTTTAAATCCCAAGTTTTAATATCGTCATTCTGAAAATTAACAGTTTCGCTTCTGCTACTAAATTTCCATCTGTTATTTTGATAATACAACCAATACATTTCGGCAGAAATTGAGTGATATATTGAACTATAAGGAAACTTCATGATTTTTGCATCTTTATTCAGGTCGTTTAAAATGCTTTCAAAAGCATCTTCCTCAATCATATTTCGATACTTAAGTTGATAAATTCTGGCTTTAATTACCTGTGCGGCATTATTTTCGGCAAAAGCACGTTTATAAATTTTATCAACAATTTCTAAAGCCGATTTTGGCAATCCTTTAGAGTCTAAACTGTCAACGGTTGCCCATTCTTTCTTAAAATCGTTTGAAGAATTAAAGTGCAAAGGTTTATCATCGGGTTTCATATTTGGTTTATTTATTATAACGTTTGCACATAGAATTGACAATAATATTACAGCCAAAGCTGACATTAAAAACACTTTTTTGGTAAACATAATTTTAGCTTTTAAAAATGAATGAAAATTAAGAATAATAATTTGATTTTGGAAATAAGATTCAAAATTTTTGAAATTTCATAAATGAATTTTATTCTATTTAAAAAATTTGAAAATTCTTAATTATTTGAAAATGTTAAAAGATATTAGCCCATATATCGCAAACGTCAGTTTGTAAAGACTTTACAATTTGTTTATATTTTTTTACTTTAACAATTTGAGGACAATACAAAATTCTATTTTCAAAATATTTCACAACCGAGTGTAACTTTTTACCTTCTCAAACAACAATAGGTTAAATTATAGTAAAACCTATTCTGTTTAAATGCCTGAATATGTGATACCTAAAAAACATGTTGAAAAATATTTCACAAACATAGGGTAAGTTTTACCTACTTATGGTACTATAGGTTAAATAATAGTAAAAATATTCATCCGATAGCTATCGGATTATAAGTACATGATTACTTGATATATAAGAAATATGTTAAAAAATATTTAAAATAGTAGGGTAACTTTTTCCCCTTATAAGTCACTATAAGGTATAAGATAATTAACATAATAAATATTCAATTATAAACACATGATTTATAAAAAATATTTTTCAACAGAGGGTAACTATTTGGGACTTTTTCTACTATGTGGTAAGTTATATTTAAAAATAAAAACTAAACAATTTCAATTATGAGTATCGCTTCAAACCTCGACAAATTAAAGCTGATAAACAGCGAAATAAAGAATGAACAAACGGGAACCCCTGATGATTTTGCCAAGAAACTTAATATATCACGTAGTATGTTTTATAATTATATTGGAGAAATGAAAACTCTTGGTGCAAAAATAAAATACAGTCGAAGATGTATGACTTTTTATTATGAAAATGATTTTGAATTAACAATAGAAGTTAATTTTAATGATAATTTAATTCGAAAATCATAAAATGAAAAAATGTACCGGATACTAGTTATTTATCACTATTGTCTGATTAATAAATAAAATTAACTCTGGACTGTTTTAAAAATAAGCTATAAAAAGATGTCGCCACGAAGTGGCTTAATTTTTCTGAAAGCTTTATTTCTACAAAGATGTCGCAGCTCTGTTGCTTAGTGAAAAAAGCAGCGTAGCTGCAATATCTTTGTAATTAGCGATTTATATCTTTAAAATAAAACAGCGTCGCTGCGACATAAAAAAATAATAAAAATTCATCGGACAATAGTGGTTATTTATCTTTACATTGTTAATAAATGTTAAAATTAATTCCGTCCAATTATATTAGACGGAAGGAAGCTAATTTTGATATGTATAAGTAAAATAAAAAAACCGGCTTGGTCCTGCAGAACCAAAACCGGCTTTCGTGAAACGCAACCGTAAGTTTAACCAAACAATTGCCCTGCAAATATAAATAAAATAAACACACCAAGCAATAATGCCAGGCAAAAAGCAAGGTGCAAAGGGTTAAAAAAACCGCCAAGCTGGAAATAAAATGTTTTTATGTTAAATGCCAAAACTTCTTAAAAAAATAAACAAGGAGTGTGAAGGCGGAAAAAATTATTATTATGAAAAAAGTAAAATTAAACAGCAAACTTTCTTTAAGTAAAGAAACTATTGCTAAACTTAACAACGGTGAACTTAATAATGTTAAGGGTGGTACCGGGGGGACGTTAACGGAAGGGTGTTGCCAAACTGATGAATGTTGTAGTATTGGTTGTTGTGGAAATAGAGCAACGTATTTTTCTTATGTACCATCAGCAACGTGTCAAGCCACATGGAATTGCTAGAATTCATTTAGTTTATTTTGTTAACCGCTAAAAGTTGAAATAATTAAATTATTTTATAACTTTTAGCGGTTTTTACAAATACATTATTTGATTTCATACAAAATGTAGAATTATATAGTGTTAAAATAATTAACCTTGGTAAATGTTATACTTCGGAAATAAAGCTAAAGAAGTTAGCGGTTTGATAAATGCAATAACATTTAATATTGAAAAAGTATTAAATGATAAAGAATTATCTAAGTTACTAAGTATTGGTTTATTGAAAGGTAAAGGTGGTTTAGCATTGTATTATTATTATTATTCGAAACTTTCAAATAATCATGTATATAACAATAAAGCTTCAGAAATATTAGTTGAAATTAATAATAATTTTGAAAAAACAGGGGAAAACTTTACTTTTCATAGTGGGATTGCTGGTTTAGGTTGGTTAATTGAACATTTGAAAAGAAATGATTTTATTTATGCTGATACAAATAATATTCTTTCTGAAGTAGATAAATATTTAAATAAAATAATGATAAGCTATTATGATTCAGATTATTTTGATTTTCTATATGGTAGTTTAGGATTAAGTTTATATTTTTTAAAGAGAAATTGTAGTGATGAGATAACGAATAATATATTGAATCAATTGATTGCATTAAAACTTTGGGAGAAAACAAAGTATAAATGGTTGGGGTCTAATCAAAAAATAAGAGAAATTGATTTGGGGTTAGCGCATGGAGTATCAGGTATTATTTGTGTTTTATGCAAATTATATAATAAGCAAAAAAATAAAAAAAGAGTTACAGAATGTATTACTGAAAATGTAAACTTTTTAATATCAATTGCTAATAATATATCAAAAAGTATTTTTAGTTTTCCTAATTTTTTATCTATTAATAATTCAAAAATTGAAACTATTTCAACATTAGGATGGACTCATGGTGATTTACCAGTTGGCATTTCAATATACCTGGCTGGTAAAACAACAGGTAATAAATTATGGCAAAACAAAGCAATTGAAATCATTCTTCATACCTGTAAAAGAAAAGACTATACTGAAGAAATAAAAGGAATTTATAATATTTCTTTGTGTATAGGAACAGCAGGTATTGCACATATTTATCATAGAATGTATTTATACACTGGTATAGAAATGTTCAAAGAATCAGCTATATATTGGTTTGATAAAACAATGGCATTATATATTAAACAGAGTGATAAAATTAAATTGTTCACAGAAAAAGATAAATTACAAGAAAGAGTAGAATTACTTTATGGACAAGCAGGTGTTGGATTAGCATTGATATCAACAATAAGTAATATTGAACCATGTTGGGATGAATGTTTCTTATTAAGTTAAAAAAACGAAAATGAACAAAATGATTGATGAAAAATTAAAAAAGCTATTATCGAAAAAAATAAATGAAATAGTTAATGAAATTGAAATTGAAGATATAAATAATTTCAGATTTGGATTACTTGATGGTAAGGTTGGTCTGTCATTATTTAATTTTTATTTATATAGATTTTATAATAAAAATCAATATAATGAAAAAGCAACCGAATTTCTTTTGGATACATTTGAAATAATAAACTCAAATCTGAATTCCTGTTCTTTTTGTTCGGGAGCAGGGGGATTTTGTTGGGCATTAGAACATCTAATTCAAAATAATTTTATTGAACGGGATGATGTTGAAGAAGTGTTAACACAGCTTGACAGTATCTTATATCAAAAAATGATTAAAGATATAGATCAGGGATTTTTTGATTATCTTCATGGTGCTACTGGAATTGGATATTATTTTTTAAAACGATCAAAGTATTTAAATAATTGTAAAGATTATATTTATGATTTAATTGAGAAACTGTATGAAAAATCAATCTGTGAAAAAGATGGCTCAATTAAATGGGAAGGCATATTTGGAGCAGAAGAAAAAAAAGGTTATAATTTTAGTTTATCACATGGAATGGCAAGTATTATTGTTTTATTAAGTAAAACATTAATTATGGGAATAAATGAGAATAAAAGTAGAATTTTGCTTGAAGGTTCAATAAAATATATACTTAAATATAGGAATAAATCAAGTTTAAATTCTATTTTTCCAAGTTATATTTGTGAAGAAGAACAAAGTTCAATGTTTAACAGTAGACTTGCATGGTGTTATGGCGACCTCGGCATTGCATTTGCTTTGTATCATGGCTCTATAGCTTTAAATGATAGTAGAATAGAGAAGATTTCGATTAATGTGTTTTTGCATGCTTCAAATCGTAAAGATTTAAAAAAAGAACATATTGATGATGCAGGTTTATGCCATGGGACTGCCGGGATAGCTCATATATATAATAGAATGTATAGGAATACTGGTATAAATGAATTTAAAGATACTGCAAAATTCTGGTTTAATGAAACCTTAAAAATGGCAAAGTTTAAGGATGGCAAAGCAGGATACCAAACATGGCATTCTGAAAAAAATGGTGGACCTAAAAATGAATATGGAATACTGGAAGGTATTGCAGGTATTGGGTTAGCCTTACATTCATGGGTAACACAAACAGAACCAACATGGGATGAATGTCTTTTATTGAGTTAAATTCTAATTAAGTTATAAATATTACTATAAAGAAATTGATATAAAATTGAATTTATACACAAACAATTATTATATATTTACGTATAAATTTATTACAAATAATAATTTATTTAAAATATTATCAAAATGAAAAAAGTATTAATTCTCACAGGGACATTTCTATTTTTATTTATTCAATTTGTTTTTTCTCAAAATATTTTAGAAGATAAATATGATGTTAAGCAGTACATTTTAGACTTGCAAATCAGCAACACTTCTACATTAATTAGTGGAAATGTAATAATAAATTCTAGTGTGACTGCAACTAACATAGACACATTTGTTGTTGACTTAATTGACACAATTGTTGCAGGTCAAACTTATATGATTGTAGATTCTGTTTTTGTAAATGGAATTTCAAATTTATTTCAACACTATAACGAATTAGTTTTTATACCTTTAATAACAGCAATTCCTCAAAATCAACAATTTTCAGTTCAAATTTATTATCATGGAAACGGGGCTGCAATCAGTCAAACAAATTACAAAGGTATCAAAAAATACAATTATATTGGTATAATACATACAACTACGTTTTCTGAACCTACTTGGTCAAAAGTTTGGTGGCCCTGCAAACAAGACTTGAAAGATAAAGCCGACTCTGTTACTTTTTATATTACAACAGATTCAACAAACATTTCCGGTTCTAATGGAGTTTTAAAATCAACAGATTCGTTACCAGGAGGTAAGGTTAAATATAAATGGGAAACAAAATATCCTACCGATTTTTATTTAATATCTTTTACTGTTGGACCATTAAGCGAATATATAACTTATGCCCCACTTCCTGGTGTACAAGATTCTGTTTTGTTACAGAACCTTTTATTTCCAGGTTCAAGTTATTATCAAACCCATTTAGAAGTCATTAATAAAACCAAACAATTGCTATATTTATTTTCGGAACTTATCGGAACATATCCATTTAAAGATGAAAAATATGGATATAGTGTTGTAGGTACTCAGCTTGGCGCAATGGAACATCAGACAATGTGTACCATTGGCTATCAAGCAATGGATACAACATCAACCCATTATGGTATCTATTATTTTTGGTATGTTGCACATGAACTTGGTCACCAATGGTTTGGTGATTATGTAACATTTTCAGATTGGAATTATATTTGGTTAGCCGAAGGATTTGCCTCTTATATGGAGTACGTTGCTTTACAAAATCTCGAATCACAGTATAAAGCTGACTATTGGATTCAAAATGCACAAACAGAAACCATGACTCAACCAGTAGGAAGTGTATATGATAGTTTTGATTACAGACTGATGTATAAAAAAGGTGCAGCCATTATACACACTCTAAGATACGAAATTAATAATGATTCGTTATTCTTTGCAGTTTTAAGAAACTATCTTTCTACTTATGCATTTTCAGTTGCAACCGCTGATGATTTCAAACAAGTTGCCGAAACAACCACAGGAATTAATTTCACTGACTTTTTTAATCAATGGTATTATGGTGAAGGATATCCAACCTTTAATATTAATTGGAGTCAGAATAACGACACTTTAACGATTGTATCAAATCAAACAACATCAATTTCTATTACGACACTGTTTAAAACTCATTTTGATTTAAAGATTATTTATGCAACAGGCGACACAATTATAAGATTATTCCAAGGAACGAATAATGAAACGTATAAAATTTATTTTCCTGAACTTGTTGATTCAATCGAAATGGACCCAAATTTCTGGTTAATTCAAAAGAATTTTATTATTACCGGAATTGAGAAAAATAATATCTCCTTTTCGTTTGAA
>MENF01000214.1 GCA_001769035.1 Bacteroidetes bacterium GWA2_32_17 | reverse complement strand
TTTTTACATTTAAGAAACTATTAAAATATACAAGGTTTTAACAAGTTTACTAATATTTCTTGCAAATAAAAATGGATTATTATTAACTTAAATGCTTGATAATTAATGCGTTTAATACTTTTTAAGGGACGACTAAATAGTGTTTGTCCATAATATACGACTTCTACGTTATTCCCCTGTACAATTCGCTACGAAGTAAACTCGTTTTTAAAATCAGTCATTCCGCCTAAGCGCATTGGCGTTAACCTAATGTTCATAATTATCATTCTTAATATAGAATATTCTGGAGTAAATGCTTTTTTAATTGCAAAGGATTTTCACTAAAAGCGTATAGGGTTAGTAGTTACAGAATTTTATATGCAACTATTGAGTAAATACTGTGTTTATGAGTAACATCAGTTATAATATTACGATTTATATATTTAACAGTTTACTTAACAGATTTTTAAAGCCTGTTAGGTCTTATAAAAGTAAAAAAAATCGCTTTCAATAGTCATTCTATTAAAATATTATATTAAATTGCATGATTATTTTTTTGTAAAGACATAGTTATGTTGTTGTAATTTAGCTATTTGTAACTTTTAAATAATATGAAACTGATAATTTTAGTTTTTATTTTTATCGAATTATTTGTTTTAAAAACTTTTGCACAAGTTTACGATAAGAATTTATTCGAAACAAATTTCAATTCAGCCGAAAATTTGCTCGAAAAGGGCGATTTTCAACAAGCATTACTTTTGTATCAGGATTTGTTAAAAATGGACCCCGAAAATGCAAACCTTAACTTTAAAGCAGGTTTTTGCTATTTGAATTCAGCTATGGAAAAAACTCAATCAATTGAATACTTACAAAAAGCTGTTAAAGATGTTAACTTACGTGCCGAACCCGAAAATTTTCAGGAAAAATCGGCTCCAATTGAGGCTTATTTGTATCTTGCAAAAGCATACCATTTGAATTACGAGTTTGCTAAAGCAATTAATTTGCTAGATACTATAAAAATATTAGTTCCAAATTATATCGAGGAGTTTACCGAAAACATTGATGATTTAGTAGAAAACTGTAACTACGGTATAGAATTAATGAAATATCCGGTAAAAATGTTTGTGAAAAATCTCGGAGTTACAATAAATTCTGAATACGATGAACATAGCCCAGTGTTTTCTGCCGACGAATCAACTCTTATTTTTACATCGAAAAGAAAAGAAAGTACTGGCGATAAAATGACTGAAGACGGACAATATTTCGAAGATATTTACATCTCAAATAAAAAAGACGATAGTCTTTGGACTGCTCTTGTTTCAATAAGTGCAAACATTAATACTCCTGGTCACGAAGCATCAATTGGTTTATCGGTTGATGGACAAGAACTTTTTATTTACAAAGACGAATCGAATGTGGTAAATGAAAAAGATGGGAATATTTATTATAGCAAATTAGAAGGCGATATTTGGTCGAAACCTGTAAAGCTTGGACCAACAATAAACACAAAATATAACGAAAATCATGCTTCAATATCTGCCGATGGCAGACAGTTATATTTTACGAGCGATCGCCCAGGCGGTTACGGAGGAATGGATATTTATGTTTCTAACAAATTGCCAAACGACGAATGGGGTCCTGCACAAAATTTAGGAACAATAGTAAATTCTGCCGAAGATGAAATTGGTCCTTTTATTCACCCCGATAATGTTACATTATTTTTTAGCAGCAAAAGCCACACAAATATGGGTGGGTTCGATATATTTTTTACAAACAAAAACGAAAATGGAGAATGGGATGAACCAACAAATATTGGTTATCCAATAAATACACCTGTCGATGATATTTTTTACATGCCTACACCAGACGGAACGAGAGCTTATTATGCCTCGCAAAAAACCGGCGGAACTGGCAGAAACGATATTTATTTAATAACTCTTCCCGAAAGCGAAGAAAAATCGCTTACTGTTATGTCGGGCGTTATCACTTTGGCCGACGGAAGTCAACCTAAAAGTGTTACAATTACTGTAACAGATATCGACACAAAGGAAGTTATTGGTACATATACACCTAACAATAAAACTGGAAAATACTTATTTATTTTGAAATCGGGAAAAAATTATAATGTAACAGTTGATGCAGATGGATTTTTACCATTTACCGATAGTTTAATGGTAAAAAAAGGAACTGCATATCAGCAAATACAAAGAGCAATAAAACTTGTTCCAATTATATTAGGACAAATTAAAAAAGAATATTATTTTCATTTCAATAAAGGCAACACACAAATAGATAACAAAGAGGCAAATAACATTAGTACAATAGCTAAAATTATGCAATTTGCCGAAATATATAATGCCGAAATTATATTACCAACTGGCGATGCCGACTTAAACAATATTAGAGCTGAAGTACTTTCAGAAAGTCTTATAGATTTAAAAGTCCCTGCACAAAGAGTAAAAGTGCTTAAAAAACTTACAGGGAATAAAGAAGCAATATTGTTGTACATTGTTCCTGAAAATGGAAATATTACTGCACAAAACAATAACAACCAACAAACAAATAATGTCAGCGTTCAATTATTAAATCAGATTAATTCCGAAACAGGATTAGTTATTGAAAGTATATTCTTTAAGTTCGACAAATACTCTACACAATCTTTTATTGATAACCTCAATAATTTAGCACAATGGCTTATATTAAATCCCGATGCAGTTATTGAAATTACAGGGAATACTGATAGTAAAGGTAAGGCACAATACAATAATAAATTAAGTGTGCGCCGTGCAAATTTTGTTAAAAAATATCTCATCGGAAAAGGTGCAAAAGCAAATCAGTTTAAAATTAAAGGAAATGGCGAAAGTAAACCTGTTGCAGTAAATAGTTCTATCGAATCAAGAAAATTAAACCGCAGGGTTGACTTTAACCTTATTAAAGATGGAAAAACTCCAATAACTTTTAAACCAGTTGAAGTACCAAAACAATTTGAAAGAAAATAAAAATAGCTCGAAATAAATAGAAATATATCGTAAATTCAGAAATGAATAAATATAACAACAGTCACACAATAGTCAAACAATGGTTACTCAATTGTATGCACACGTATAACAATTGTATGATTATGTATGACAACTGTATGACCATGTATGACAACTGTATGACCATGTATGACAAAAAACATAAAACAATAAACGATTAACATTTTTGAACAATAAATAGAAATATGTTGAAAGAATAAAACATTAATAACAAAATATTTTTAATATGTATAAAAAATTAATTTTTACAACACTTACAGTTTTAACATTATTATGTCAGCTTCAGGTAGTTGGACAGAAATTTAATGCAAAGCAAACATTTATTAATGCACAAAAACATATTCAACTTGGCGAATTAAACGATGCCATAGAGGATTTGTTACTATATTATAAAAATGATTCGACAAATTCAAATGTTAATTATTTGCTTGGATTGTGCTACTATAAAACCGATGCTACAAAAAAACAATGTATTCCATATCTTTTAAAAGTTTCGGAGGTTAATCCTATTTATGTAGAGTCAGTTGTAAAGGAAAAAAAAGGGTCACCCGAAACTTATTGGATATTGGCTTTATCGCAATACAAAAACAGTCTTTTTGAAGATGCATTATTATCGCTCGAAAAATATAAGGAATTTGTTGTAAATAATGAAGAAAGAAAAAAAGATGCTGAGAAAATGACTAAACTTTCTAAAAATGCAGTTGAGTTAATTAAAACACCTGTTAAAATTAATCTGATAAACATGGGACAATTAATTAACTCTGAATACGATGACCACAGCCCAGTTTTTAATATTGAAGAAACAATTATGATATTTACATCGAAACGCAAAGGAAGTACCGGAAATTTTAAAACAAGCGACAAACAATATTTCGAAGATATTTATATCTCGCACAAAACAAACGGAAAATGGGATGAGCCACAAAAAATCAGCGAAAATATAAATACAATGGAGCACGAAGCTTCGGTTGCAATTTCAGCCGATGGTAACGAACTTATTATTTACAAAGACGATGTTGGAGATGGAAATTTATACGTAAGTCGCTTTAACGGAGACGAATGGAGCAAACCCGAAAAATTGAGCAATAATGTAAACTCCACTTACGACGAAAGCCATGCATCAATCTCTTCTGATGGTTCAACATTATATTTTTCGAGTAATCGTCCCGGTGGTTATGGTGGTTACGACATTTATATTTCCAAACGCTTACCAAATGGCGAATGGAGTTTAGCACAAAGTGCAGGTTCTGTTATAAATACCGAAGCTGACGAAAGTGGACCATTTATTCACCCCGATGGAAGTACATTATATTTTAGCTCAAAAGGTCATAATAGTATGGGTGGATACGATTTGTTTTTCACTATTTTAAAAGATGATGGCACATTTTCACACCCCGAAAATATGGGATACCCGATTAATTCTATTGACGACGATGTTTTTTATGTGCTTTCAGCCGATGGAAAACGCGCATATTATTCTACTGTTCAGCCCGATGGTTTTGGCAGAAAAGATATTTATTTAATGGATTTACTTTCGTTACCCGAACGTTCTTTAGTAGTTGTTAATGGATATATTAAAAGCAAAAAAACAGGTGAAGTTGTTAAAGATGTAATCCTTAAAATTAACGATGTTAAAACAGGTTCTCTCATTGGCGAGTTCAGACCAAATAAGCAAACCGGCAAATATACAATTGTAGTTCCTAAATCAAAACAATATACACTTTCGTGCAGTGATTGTAGTTTTACTTTCCCATCGGAACCACTTTCGATACCCGAAAATTCTTCATTTTATTATTTACAAAAGCCAATTGTAATTGACCCACTTGTTGAGGTTGAATAACAATATGAACCTTGTTAATAAAAATATTTGCTTACGAGCTGTAGAACCCAGCGATTTAGATAATTTGTACCTTTGGGAAAACGATACTGAGGTTTGGAAAGTTAGTCAAACTATTTCACCATTTTCAAAATTTACTTTAAAAGAATATTGTACCGTTGCTAACATTGATTTACAAACAGCAAAACAACTGCGACTTATGATTGATGTTACCGAAAGTAATAAAGTAACAACTGTAGGAATGATAGATTTATTTGACTATGATGCCATTAACAAAAAAGCAGGAATAGGTATTTTAATTGGTAATATTAATTTCAGAAAAAAGGGAATAGCATCTTTATCAATTAAATTGCTCGAAAAATATTGTTTTAATCTAATTAATCTTCATCAAATTTATTGTTTTATTTCCGAAGAAAATAAAACAAGTATAAATTTGTTTTTAACAAATAAATTTGAGGTTTGTGGTAAAATAAACGACTGGGTTTTAACAGGTAATAAATGGCAAAATGCACTTTTATTGCAAAAAATTAATAAAAGCTAATAAATAATACTTTCGAAAAATAAAAATTATATAATGAATGACAACAGTATGACAATAAACATTGAAATATCTCGAAATACATTGAATAATAAACGATGAAATAAATAGAAATAAATAGAAATACATAGAAATACATTGAAATAACCTAAGAACTTAATAACAAATAACTTAATAACAAAATAACATAGAACATAGAACATTTTTAAACTTTTTTGAACAATGAACATAGAACATAATTAATGTAAAATATTTTTAACTTTGATAATGAGATTTTTTTTAAAATATATATTAATCTGGATATTGTTATTAGTTTCAATATCAGCTACAAGTCAGGGCTTTAAAAAGAAATTTATTGATGCCGAGTATCATTATATGTTCGAAGAGTTTAGTGAGGCCCTACCTATTTATCTTGAAATATCAAACTCTCAACCCGATAATGCAAATATAAATTATAGAATAGGGATTTGTTATTTGCACCTACCCGACCCAAAAGAAAACGAAAAGGCATTGCCTTATCTGCAAAAAGCCATAACAAATATAAATCCCAAATATAAAGAAGGCTCATATCTCGAAAAAGGTGCACCTAAAGATGCGTTTTTTTATTTGGGAAATGTTTACCGTAATAAACTTGATTTTGATAATGCTATTGAATCGTATAAAAAATATCGCGATATTTTAAATTCTAAAGAAGTGTTTTATATTGATTACATTGACAGAGAAATACAATGTACACAAAATGCAAAAGAATTAGTAAAACTACCCTTACAACTTAAATCCCAAAATTTAGACGATGAGATTAATTCACAAACCAATCAAATAAATTCACATACTAATGTAGAAAACTGCCCTGTAGTTTCAGATGACGAAACTGTATTTATTTTTACTGCCGGTAATAAAAATGTTTTTTCTTCCGAAATAGACCTGAATATTATTAATTCTGATTATAAAATGGACAATATCTATTTTTCTAAAAAAGCCGAAGGAAAATGGACAGAACCAAAAAATATAACAAGGCAACTTGGAGCTACATCAAGAGTGGTTCCAGTAACTATTAGTGCCGATGGAACAGAGTTGTACCTTGTTAGAGACGATAATGACAATGGAAATATTTATGTAAGTCATTACAAAAACGACCGTTGGACAAAAATGGAGCCATTAAATAAAAATATAAACTCAAAAAATTGGGAATCGCATGCTACAATAACTGTTGATGGAAAAACACTTTATTTTACAAGTGATAGACGGGGAGGATATGGAGGATTAGATATTTATCGCTCCGACCGTGATGAAAAAGGCGATTGGGGACCTGCAGTTAATTTGGGCTCAACAATTAACACTAAATATGATGAAGAAACTCCCACTATTTTAAACGACAGCAAAACAATGTATTTTAGCTCGCAAGGACATTACTGCATGGGCGGATTCGATGCTTTTCATACCACTTTAGTAGCAAATAATACATGGTCGGCACCTCTAAATGTTGGTTACCCAATAAACACTGTTGGTAACGATTTATTTTATATACCAAAAGCTAATGGCGAGTATGCCTTTTTCCCTTTAAACAATAACGAAAGAGAAATAGACTCAAATAACGAAGGGGAAATAGCCACAATTAACGAAAGAAAAACAGGCACAAACAATATATATAAAATTATTGTAAGTATTCCCGAAGGACATGAAACAGAAATTTTACTCAAAGGTAACATAATACTTCAAGACCAGAAAAACGAACTACCACACGATTTTATTATATCTGTAATAGATAGTATAAAAGGAGATACAGTAAATAAATGTAAACCCAACTATTTGTTAAGTAATTACTTAGCTCAAATAAAATCGGGAAGTTTTAAAATCGAATATAAGTGCAACGGTTATCTAACTCATTATAAGCAATTATATATTCCTAATGTTTACACCAGAACCGAAGTTAACATTGATGTAGAAATGATACCATTAGAAGTTAGTAAGGGCGAATACTATGTTATAAGAAGTATATTCTTTGATTATGCGAAATACGACCTTAAAAAAGAATCAGAAACAGAACTTCAGCGCCTTGCCGATTTAATGCAAAAAAACCCTTCGCTTTATGTCGAAATTGTTGGGCATACCGATGCTTTAGGCAGCGTTCAACTTAATCAGAAACTCTCCGAAAGTCGCTCAAATGCAGCAATAAACTATTTAGTTTCGCAAGGAATTGACCAAAGCCACTTTGTTTCTAAAGGGATGGGAAAAACACATTTTATTGCAATTAATAAAAATCCCGATGGTAGCGATAATCCCGAAGGTCGTCAGCTTAACCGTCGTGTTGAAATTAAAATTTTAACCTCTACAGCCGATAACATTACAGTTGAAGAAATTAAAGTTCCCGAAAATTTACTTTATTCGCGTGCAGGACGTCTTCGCCCTAACGATAAATACACTATCCTGCTTATAAAACAAAAAGAAAAAAGCGTAAGTACCGACGATGTCAGTCGTTTAATAAATTTAACTATAAAACTTAAATCTAACGAATTGTTTGCATCTGTTGCTGGTTCACCTATTAGTGAAGCAAAAGTAAACGACATAATAATGTTTACTGCCGGAGAATTTACAAACAAATCTGATGCTATGAAAATCTTAAACATTGTTGTTGACGAAAACTTCCCCGATGCTACTATTGAGAGTATGAGCGGAATTGGAAAAATTAAACATGAAATCGGCAACGATTATAAACAGCACGAAAATGATAATGTAGATGTTTCTTTAGATAAAACATTATATACTATTCAAATTAGTGCTTTAACAAAACCTGCCGATTTATCAGTATTTAAAAACTTAAAAGGTGTTAAGGAAAACTTATGTCAGGATGGATTTTACCGCTATACTTATGGTAAGTTCGAAGGAATTAATTCAGCCAAACAGGAAAAACAACATTTAATAGAACTTGGTTATACAAATACTTTTATTGTAAAAACCGACAACTTTTATAGTAAGGTTGAAAGCGTTGGAGAATTTACTATTCAACTCGAATCGCTTGCCGAACCTGTTAATTTAAGTCATTTTAAAAATTTAAAAGGAGTTAAAGAACTTATTGGAAACGACCAGAAATATAAGTACATTTATGGCAAATATTCATCAGTTGATGATGCAAGAAAAGAATTAAATAAAATTAATAAATACGGCTACGAAAATGCTTTTGTTGTTAACATGAACAAATTTAATTAGCAACGCCATTTATAACGTTGAAAAAAAAATAAACAAAACGGGGCTTTAGCCCAAACATATTAAAACAAAATGTCATTAATTAAAGTTTACATGCATTATGTATGGTTAACAAAGAACAGGGAATCGTTATTACCTGCAGAGATTAGGTTTGATGTATTTAACCATATTCGTGAAAATGTCCGAAACAAAAATATATTTATTGATTTTATAAATGGATATATAGACCATGTACATTGTCTTATATCATTAAATGATGATTTAAGCATTGGAAAAATTGCACAATTAATAAAAGGTGAATCATCGCATTGGATAAATCAAAATAAATTAATTAACTGATGTTACGCAAAATAATTAGCAACGCCATTTATGGCGTTGAAAGCCATTTATGGCGTTGAAAAATAAAGAAGAAAAACGGGCTTTAGCCCAAACATATAAAACAAAAAAATTGAGATTGTTAGGAATTACATTGCTAATCAGGGAGAGCATCATAAAAAGATTACATTCCAACAGGAATATGATAAATTTATTGAACATTATGGATTTGATATTGTTAAACATTAATTTTTGGTTTGGGCTAAAGCCCGTTTTCTTTTGGTTATATTTTGAACACGACATAAATATTGTGCCTTATGATACCTATAAAATAAATATTGAAAACTTACCTTTCATCAACTTATAAATAATTATGAAAACTTTAAAATCTGTTCTGCTATCGGTTGCTTTTATTTTAATAATTTTTAATTGCTTTTCACAACAATTAGCCAAAAATAATCAAAAGAAACAATTTCAAGATGCCAGGCGTTTTGTAATGTATTCCAAATACTCTACAGCTTTGCCTATTTTACTTAACTTACAACATACTGATACAACAAATGTAAATTTGAATTATTTAGTTGGATTATGTTACTTAAATTCCGAATCAGAAAAAGAAAAAGCTATTCCCTTTTTAAAGAATGCATCTAAAAACATGAGTCAAAAGTATAAAGGAATAAAATTAAACGAAAACAAAGCTCCTTTTAAAACAATGTTACATCTCGGGCAGGCATACCATTTTATATATCAGTTCGATAAAGCCGAAAATTATTTTGTGAAATATAAAGAACTTGTTTCCGATAATTTAAAAGAAATTAAAATAGCCGATAGGTATATTGAAATGTGTAAGAATGGCGAATTGCTATTAAAAGATTCTATTGATATTTCAATTGACAATGTGGGAACAATTATAAATTCTGAGTTCGATGAGCATACTCCTTGCCTAACTACCGACGAAAAAACTCTTATTTTTACTTCACGTCGTCGCTGCAGTACAGGTGGTAAACTAAACGAAGATGGAAAATATTTCGAAGATATTTATATTTCTAACAAAGTAGAAAATAAATGGACAAATCCCCGTAATATAAGCAGTAAAATTAATACCGAAGGACACGAAGCTACGGTATGTCTTTCGGCTGATGGACTTGAATTATATATTTATAAAGACGATGTCGGCGATGGAAATTTATATGTCAGCTATTTTGAAAAAAACGAATGGTCGGTTCCCGAAAAATTAGAATCAAACATTAACACACCAAATAACGAAACTTCTGCAACAATATCATCTGAAGGAACTACACTTATCTTCTCCAGTGACCGCGGAAATGGTAAAGGAGGAAAAGATTTGTATATTGTTACACGATTGCCTGGTGGCGAGTGGAGCTTGGCACAAAACATAGGCGATGTTATTAATACTGAATACGATGAAGAAGGACCATTTTTACATCCCGATGGAACCACACTCTATTTTTCGTCGAAAGGACTCAACAGTATTGGAGGTTACGATTTGTTTTATTGCGAATTACAAATAGATGGAACTTGGGGAAAGCCAGTAAATATGGGTTATCCTATAAACACCACTTCTGATGATGTGTATTATGTTATGTCTGCCGATGGTAAACGCGCATATTTTTCATCAATTCGAAACGACGGATTTGGAGGTCGCGATTTATATATAATCAACTTTCTTTCGTTGCCCGAACGAGCATCGGCTGTAATTAAAGGAACCATACAAATGGAAGGCACTACCGAAATTCCTAAAAATATTGTGATTAATGTTAATGAGAAAAAAACCGGCAAATTAGTAGGTACATATAAACCAAATAAAGAAAACGGAAATTACATTATTATTTTACGTCAAGGAAAAGATTATACATTTACCTGCGAAACCCCTGATTTAATTTTTTCGCCCGAAACAATTAGCATTCCCGACAAAAGCGCTTTTCAACAAATTAATAAACCTATTATACTAAATCCTATTGGCACAATTAGAAAGAAAAACGATAAGCACTAACATCAATTTTTATTGCAATTGTTTTCTACAAATAATTTTACGTAAATTTCGACAATAATATTCATAATATTAATTACATCTGTAGTATATCGCAAAACATTAATTATCAATGAGAAAGAAAGCATTATTTCTGTTTTTTGGGTTCGTATTTTCGCTCTTGTTTTTTTCGTTTGTGTATTTATCGGAGCAAAACAATAAATCGGATAGCAATAAGATTGCGGTAATTACTACTAAATATGGCGATATAAAAATAAAACTATACGACCAAACCCCATTACACCGAGATAATTTTGTGAAACTTGTTTCGGAAAAATTTTTCGACGATTTGCTTTTTCACCGCGTTATTAAAGGGTTTATGATTCAAGGTGGCGATCCCGACTCGCGAAATGCAAAACCCGATACAATGTTAGGCAATGGTGGTCCCGGATACAATATTCCTGCCGAAATAGTGCCGGGATTATTTCACAAAAGAGGAGCATTAGCTGCTGCACGCGAATCGGATATGATAAACCCAAAAAGAGAATCGTCAGGTTCGCAATTTTATATTGTTCAAGGTAAGGTTTTTACAAATCAAGAGTTGGATATGATAGAAGCGAATCAAAATCAGGCACTTAAAAAACAAGTAATAGGCAAGATTTTAACAGCACCTGAAAATAAAAAGATGTTATTGAAACTTGATTCATTACAAAAGTCTGGAAATAAGGAAGAACTAAATAAATTTATAATGGGAATTGACCCAATTGTAGAAAAAGAAATGGCAAAACAAGGCAAGTTTGTTTTTACTGCCGAGCAACGCAAAATTTACACTACAATTGGAGGTGCTCCGCATCTCGATGGTTCGTATTCTGTTTTTGGCGAAGTTATTGAAGGAATGAATGCTATTGATAGTATTTCTTCTGTTAAAACCGACAAAAACGACCGCCCTTTGGTTGATGTTAAAATGAAAATTATACTGTAATACACCATTGATTTAATTGATACAAATGAAACATTAATGACTTAGAAAGATACAAAAAGGAATAATTGTTCCACCTACTAACAGGTTACGAAGTTCCTGTCAGGTTGTGGATTAAATTTAATACCCAATCCCGCAGTTAAGTATATATATGTAAGTACGGGTTCGCTTTGGTTAATCCCACAACATGCGGGACTACAGAAGGTAGTATTAAATCTGTGTTAATTTGTGAACTTAGCGTCCCGATATTGAATTTGTAAAGTTTTGCAAAGTAAAACTAACAAAATTCTTTTCGGGATAACAGCTTGCTCAGCTTTTGCGGAGAACACAGCTAAAAACTTGTAGTGAGTATGTCGAACTTTAAAAATAATTGTGAGTTCACCCTGTTAAATACTATTAAAATTAGATATAAGCCATAAAAAATTGAGTTATTTAACAGGGTAAATCTGTAGCAAAAATGGTTTATTTAGGAACTGAGTAGGTACAAAAAACAAATTCTTTGAGGATGAGATTATTTTTTGCTTTTTCTTTTTTTGTGATACTTTTTCATTTATCATCGCATGCACAACTTGTTGATTCTATTGCCGAAGCATTAAAGCATAAACCAAAAATATCTTTCAGATTTGATAATCGCTATTCTTTTACAGCAACTACACCTTCAAAAATAATTGCATTTAAAATAGGTTTCGAATTTGCTGATAAATTTAAAATTGGTGGCGGTTATAACAGATTGCGTTCCCGAATTACAAAACCAGTTTATATTGACAATGGCAGTATAACAATTGACACTGTAATTTCTACATTAAAAATGGGATATATTAGTTATTATGCCGAATACGTATTTTTTAAAAACAAACGATGGGAATTTAGCATTCCTATTCAGATAGGAATTGGTAATACACATTACGAATATAATTATGGCGGATTTAGGTTTAAAAACAACTGGAGTGTTATAATAAATTACGAAGCAAGTGTTACCGGTCAATATAAAATTATTAAATGGCTCGGTATTGGCGCCGGAATAGGTTATCAGCTTATGTTAAAAGATAATCCGCATATTGACGAAAATTTTAATACTCCCATATATGTTATTAAATTGAAAGTTTTTATTGGAGATATTTATAAATCTATTTTTCCTGCAAAAACAAAGAGCACATAAAAACTCAAGTTCCAAATTCCAATCCGTCGGGACAAATCTCAAGCCCCATATCTCAAGTCTCAAGCCCCAAACTTGGTATTTGGAATTGGCTTGGAGCGATGGAGCAGTCAGATGGGTATAGGAAATAATCACACAATTGTACTACGTACCCATCAGACTGCTTGGAGTGCTTGGAGCGGTGGAGCGGTCAGACGGGTATAGGAAATAGATACACAATAGTACTACGTAACCCGTCAGACCGCTTGGAGTTGGCTCGAAACTTGGTATTTGGAGCTTGTTATTTGTTTATTGTTTTTTAATAAATTTAATATAAGAAATATCGTTATTTTTTTGCAATTTCACAAAATATAAACCGGATGTAAACTGCATAACATCAAATGTATGTGAATTATTTCCTGAGCTTAAAAGTATATCTTTTCTTAAAACAACATCTCCAATATTATTATAAATAATAATCGTTATTTCTTCGCTTATATTTGTTGAAATATTCAAGTTTATCAATGTATTAGCAGGATTAGGAAATAAATTGAAACTATTATTTATTATTTCTAAACTTATTCCGGTAATAATTACATAAACCGAATCAACAATTGTACATCCATTGGCATCGGTAACCGTAACATGATACAACCCGGTATAAAGTCCTGTAGCTGTTGCGGTAGTTTGTGCCAAAGAATCATCCCATAAATAGGTGTAAGAAGGAGTTCCGCCCAAAACATTAATAGTAGCAGTTCCATTTCCAGTTCCATTATCATCAGTTGAAGAAATTGTATCGGTTATTGGTAATGGTTCACTAACAACTACGGGAATAATAGCAATGCACCCGTTTGCATCTGTAACTGTACAATAATAAATACCTGCACATAAATCCCACCACCAATCTCCACCGGTACTCCATAAATATGTATAAGGTGGAGTGCCACCGTTCGCAATAATTGTAACAGAAGCATCACAATTACCATTGCAAGTTATACTAGTAGTTTGTGTAGCAGTAACAATAAGCTCATTGGGCTGAGTTATAGTTACACAACTTGTAATTGTACAGCCATTTGCATCAACAATAGTGCAGCAGTAAACACCTACACATAAGTTTGTTATTGAAATTCCAATTGCACCCGTATTCCATTGATAAAAATAAGGCGGTGAACCACCTGTAACAGAAACAGTTGCAGTTCCATCGTAATTTCCAAAACATGTTACATTTGTTTGTGAAACAGAAACAGAAAGTGCTTCAGGTTCTGTAATTGTAATTGATGCTGTGGCAGTAGCTCCGTTGGAATCTGTAACTGTTAATCCATAAGTACCTGCACACATTGCAGATGGGTTTGTTCCAACAGGACTCCAAGTGTACAAATATGCCGGTACTCCTCCAGATAATGTAATGATTACTGTTCCATCGCACAATCCATTACATGAAACATTAGTTTGTGAAGTACTAATAATTAGTTCATTGGGCTGGGTTATTGTAACTGAGTTTGTTGCAGTACAAAGATTAACATCAGCTACTGTAACACTATAAACTACGTCAGCACATAAATCAGTTATTGTATCGCCGTATGCACCATTACTCCATAAATAAGAATAAGGCGGTGCAATGCCTCCAACAGCAGAAGCAATTGCTATACCTGTACATTGTCCATTAATCATCACATTTGTTTGTGAAATAGTAACTACAATTGCATCGGGTTCGGTTATTGTAACACATATTGTTGCAGTGCAACCATTTGCATCAGTAATTGTACAACAATAAATACCTGCACACAATCCACTTATAGGATTACTGATAGCGCCAATACTCCACATATATGAATAAGGAGCTGTGCCTCCTGAAGCTGAAAGAGTTGCAATTCCATCGCAAAGTCCATTGCAGGCAATGTTCGTTCCAACAACAGTTACTATAGGAACAGAATTGACAACCAAGGCAATACTATCTGAAACATCAGAACCATAAGCATTGGTAACAACACAGGTGTAATTTCCTGCATCTGTAAGTTGTGCCGAAGCTAATGAATAAATATCTGTATTTGCACCTGCAATATCAACTCCGTTTAATTGCCATTGATATATAAAAGGTGCATCGCCGGTTACTGAAATTGAAAACGATACTCCGCTACCTTCGCAAACAGGTGATACGGGGGAAACGGGTTGTACCGCAGGGGGAATTCCATTATAAAGAACAACTACATTTTTTATTATACTGCTTTGGTGAGCAGAAGCAACACCATTAATTGTAGTAAGCTTAACAGAATAGTTGCCTGCGGCAGGAAACAGATATGAAAAATTTCCTGATGTCGTATCTTCAATAGTACCGTCATTATTGATATCCCATTGGTATTGGGTTTCAGAATTTGAGCCGGTAGTAAAGTCTGTAAAATTTGTTGTGGAGCCGGCATATACGGTATCAGCAGAAAAGTTGGCTGCAATGTTAAAATAATTATACAACTGGGTCATAGATACTGTAACATTTGTAAGTGAACCAACGAACAAATAACTACGAAATTTATATGTCCCTGTAACATTATTTTCTCTGAAAACACAATTCCATTTAGTACAATCGCCAAAACGAAATCTTCCGTAGCCTGCACCTGCCCATTGTGGGTCGGGCAAATCGGGAGAATAAATTCCCATAGCATAGTTATTATCTGTTGTTGAAAAAACAATCGGTAATTCTTGCTCACCGGGACCATCAGATAATGAAGTTAATTGCTGACTGGCAGGGTTGTAAGTCCAGAATACTGAAAAATCGGGAGGCATATACCCTGTAAGTGCTTCAAAGGTGCCACTACTATAATTTTCAGGTATATCAAATTCAGTATTATATTTTACAACATGTGCCATACCAGGCATTCCAATTGAAACTTTTTTATGAAAATAATGTGATGCTCTTTGCGTAGTATTAATAGCAGCACCGCATCCTGGAGCTGTATATCCTGGTTGTGTCCAGAATGCTGGAAGAATCTGTGTTTCCAAGAAGTTTCCTGAAGCATTCAGATATTGCAAAAAACTTGTGCTTATATTTCCCGTACCATCTTGCGAAGAACCAGCTTCTGTTGGATTAAAACATTCACCCCATCCATTGAACGAAGTAGCAGATTGTAATTCCCTTCCGTGGTCATAACTATTAATAAACTCTTTACCATTCCACGTAAGTGAACCAATTGCACCGGCAAGACGTTGAGTTGTAGAGATTACAATGCTTGAAGGTCCTGCAATATTACTAATTGAAGCATCGCCAGATGGTTGTACTCCAATTATAGCCGGACAATTCGTTAAAGACGGGTTTACACCACCGCCATAATTAATTGCATAAACAATTACCTCATGTGCACGTGTAGGGTCATAGCCGGTAATTGTAAAAGAATATCCATGCTCAGGATTAGGAGTAATACCGGCAGTAACCAAATCGGGTCTGCTTTCGTTAGCGGTAATAGCTGCATATAGTCTTCCATCAATATAAATATGAACATCAACAGGCAGTGTGCCGGCATCCTGGTCGTAAGCCCAACCATAACCGCCATTTTGGTCGACATAATCTAAATAACCAATAGGTAAATTTTGAGCAATGCAAAATAACACCTGAAAACAAAATGCAAAAGTTATTAAAATTATTTTTCTCATAATGAATTTTATTTTTATTTTGTTTTACCTTTTATACTTTGAACGGTATAAATTTGTGCATTTGAATTTTAGGTATAAGTATATAGGGCATAACACGCTATGCCATATACCTTTATACCATACACCACTATACCTTTATTATAATCATAAAATGCTACAATTTATCCCGTTTTTAGTATAGCATTGCGATTTTTTTAATTTTTAATAAATTTAATATATAAAACTTTGTCTGAACGTTGCAATTTTACAAAATAAATTCCGGGAGTGATTCGTTGTAAGTCAAAGTTATTAAGATTATCTCCAACGGTTAATGATATTTCTTTTGTCAAAATAAGATTACCAATACTGTTGTATATAGTTAGTGAAATATTTTCAGCTTTATCAGTAGTTATTTTCAGATTAATATCACTTTCAGCAGGATTGGGATACAATGTATAATTAAAGTTTATTTTTTGAGTTACAACTTCTGTCCAGAGTATTACTTCAACCGAATCAATAATTGTGCAGCCATTGGCATTTGTAACTGTAACATGATACCAGCCAGCAATGAGATTAGTAGCAGTAGAAGTAATTTGTGCATACAAATCGTCCCATAAATAAGTATATGGAGCCCCGCCTCCTGAAACAAATACAGTAGCAGTACCATCATTAGCTCCGTAATCGTCTGTAGAAGATAATATTGCGGTCATTATTATTGGTTCGTTAATATTTACTGATGCAATTGTAATACAACCTGAATTATCAGTAACAGTTACATCATAGTATCCGGCACACACAGGATTAATTCCTGCAGTAGTATTCCCGTTTGACCATAGATATGTATATGGCGGATTTCCACCTGAAACATAAATATTAGCCCATCCATCGCAATATCCAGGACAACTTACATCAGAATAAATCATGCTGTCAAGTATGGGACCGTTAATATTGTTAATATAAACGGTATCAATTGAAGTACACAAATTGGCGTCAATTACGGTAACATGTAATAATCCGGCACAAAGGTTGGCTATTGTATCATTCACCGTTCCTATCAAATCATCCCATACAAAATTGTATGGAGGATTTCCACCCGAAGCAGATGAAATTGCACTTCCATCACACAATCCGCATGAAGCATTAGTTGTAATAGTGTTAATTGTTATCTCAACAGGTTCTGTAACTGTTAACATTAAAACTGTTATACAGATATTGGCATCTGTAATAGTAGCAAAATAATTCCCTGCACACAAATCTGTTATAGATGTTCCGGTTTGTCCATCAGACCATAAAACTGCGTAAGGAGTTGTTCCGCCGGAAACATTTATATCTGCAGTACCATTACATAAATCATTACAAGTAGGGTTGAACAGGGAAATAATTGAAACAGCCATAGGATTAGGTTCAGTTATTATAACCGAAGCCGTTGCAGTACATCCATTACTATCAGTAACAGTAAGGTTATAAATTCCTGCACACAGATTAACTATTGTAGTTGTGTTTTGCATTGGTACTGTGTTCCATAAATAGGCATATCCAGGAGTGCCTCCGCTAACTGTAACTGTGGCTGTTCCATCGCATAATCCATTACATGTTACATTAGTTTGTGAAACAGAAATTGAAAGTGCCGCAGGTTCGGTTATTGTAACACAAGCAGTTATTGTGCAATTGTTCGAATCAGTAATTGTACAGCAATAAACGCCAGCACATAAATTTGTAATTGGGCTTCCAATTGCACCGTTACTCCAAATATACATATAAGGTGAAGTACCTCCACTTGCAGTAAGTGTTGCTGTTCCATTGCAAAGTCCATTACAGGTAACATTTGTTTGTAAAACAGAAACTGAAAGTGCTGACGGTTCGGTAATTGTAACGCAAGCAGTTATTGTGCAATTGTTCGAATCGGTAATTGTACAACAATATGTACCTGAACATAAATCTATTATAGAATTTCCAGTAGAAAGATTACTCCATAAATATGAATATGGTGGATATTCTCCACTTACAGTGAGTGTTGCTGTTCCATCGCAAAGTCCATTACAGGTAATATTTGTTTGTAAAACAGAAACTATAATTGCAGCAGGTTGTGTAATTGTAACACAAGTTGTTATTGTGCAATTGTTAGAATCGGTAATTGTACAACAATATGTACCTGAACATAAATTTATTATTGAATCACCTGTAGAAAGATTATTCCACAAATATGAATATGGCGGATTTTCTCCACTTACAGTAAGTGCTGCTGTTCCATTACAAAGTCCATTACAGGTAACATTTGTTTGTGAAACAGAAGCTGTAATTGGAGCAGGCTGTGTAATTGTAACACAACCAGTTGCTATGCAACCATTTGCATCGGTAACTGTATAACAATGAACACCTGCACATAAGTCTGTTATCGTACTATCTATTTCAGCATTACCCCATAAATATGTATAAGAAGGAACTCCTCCCGAAGCCGATAAACTTATATTTCCATCACAAACTCCATTACATTTTACGTTTGTTTGTGAAACATAAACAATAATTGCCGAAGGTTCAGTTATTGTTACAGAAGTTGTTGCAGTACAACCATTGGCATCGGTTAGTGTTGCACTATAAGCACCAGCACATAAACCATTTACGGTACTGGTGGTAGAAGTAATGTTATTAAAAGACATTCCATTACTCCAATTAATTGAATAAGGGGATGTTCCGCCACCTATGGTAACAGTTGCACTTCCATCACAAAACCCATTACAATTTACATTTGTTTGTGATGAAACAGACACTGTAAGCACTACAGGTTGTGTGATTGTATCAGAGGTTGTTGCAGTACAGTTATTGCCATCTGTTACAGTTACACTATATATGCCTGCACAAAGATTTGTTGCATTTATAGATGTTTGACCATTACTCCATAAACATGAATACGGAGAAGTGCCACCACTTATAACAGGAGTTGCTGTTCCATTGCAAAGTCCATTACAGGTTACATTTGTTTGTGAAACAGAAACTGAAAGTATTGCCTGTTCGGATATTGTAACAGAGGTTGTTGCAGTACAACCATTAGCGTCTGTTATCGTTGAACTATAAATGCCTGCACATAAATTTGTTATTGGATTACTGATTGCACCATTACTCCAAAGATATGAATAAGGATCCGAGCCACCCGCTATATAAAGAGTTACTGTTCCATCGCAGAGCCCATTACATGTAACATTTGTTTGCAAATGGGTTATTATGAGTTCATTGGGCTGCGTAATATTTACACATTTTGTAGTTGAACAACCATTAAAATCTGTAATTGTACAACAATAAATACCTGCACACAGGTTAGAAATTAAATTTATTGTTACAGTATTGCTCCAAATATATGTATATGGAGCTATACCACCAGTTACCGAAAGAGTTGCTGTTCCATCGCAAAGCCCATTGCAAGTTACATTTGTATGCGAAGCAGTAACTACAATTGTATCAGGTTGGCTAATGGTAACAGAAGTTGTTGCAGTACAACCATTTGCATCAGTAACAGTTGGCGAGTAAATTCCGGCAGTCAATCCGTTTAAATCTTCGGTTGTTGCCCCATTAGACCATGAATAATTATAAGGTAAAGTACCATTTGTAACTGTCAAATCAATTGCACCGGAACTATCACCATAACATAACACATTGGTATTTGTAAAACTTATTATTGGAACTGCATTAACAACCAAAGAAATAACATCTGAAGTGTCGGAACCATAAGCGTTGGTAACAATGCAGGTATAATTTCCGTCATCTGTTAATTGTGCAGATGCTAAAGAATAGGTATCTGCATTTGCACCTGTTATATCAAATCCGTTTAATTGCCATTGATATGTAAAAGGTGAATCGCCGGTTACAGAAATCGAAAAAGAGACAGAACTGTTTTCACAAACAGGCGATACAGGGAAAACTGGTTGTACCGTAGGCGGAATGCCATAATCAATAACTAATTCGGGAGGAGCAATAACCCATTCTCTTGGCCTGAAAACGATGTTATCATTAAAAATATTTCCGAGCATCATGCTATCGTTATCATTTATACTTATTTCATTTAGGTCTGGACAACAAGTAGGGTCGTCAACATCTTTCAATAAAACAGAAAAGAAATTGTTTGAAGCCAGATAATCAACATTTAGGAATGAATTAAAATCAATAGTTTCTGCCCAACCGGGTAAAGTTCCAAACCCAATTAATTGAGTAATTGTATCTGTAAAATAAACGGGCTGCCAAATAAATTTATTACTATCGCCCTCAACCCACGTTTGGTTAGTGTAATGAATTATTTTTAAATCGCCATCCCAGCCAGGTAAAATATCGGAAACAAAAGCACGAAGTTTGGTATTTGTGAAAACAATCCCGGCAGGAAGGGGAGAAATATCGAACTTGAGAAAGGAATTTTTACCTTCTCCTCCTCCATAAGTCTCTACATAACAATCTGCAACTGGGTTTAAAACTAAAGTGTGCTGTGCATATCCTAATTCTGATAGGATAATTGCACTTAAAAGAAGTATAAAATTTTTCATAGGTGTAAATTTAAAAAAAATGTAATAAATATTTTTCTTTTTACGAATAATTTAAATAGAAGTTGCCTTAAAAAAACTTTTTAATATTATTGAGAAGTATATTTACACTGATACGGAATAGAAAAATGAAAAATTCCTATCGGCATAACTCATTCTAAGTGATTGTAACGAAATAACATGGTTATTTGATTTTTGCATAAATAGCCGTAGCATTTATGCTACGGTAAAATAGAAATTATAATAACGGCTTTAGCCACAGATATTTGTTTTTGGCTAAAGCCGATTTGTTGGTTGTTTTATTTCAACGTCATAAATGACGTTGCTAATTATAAATGATTATGTTATTTCATAACAATTCCTAAATAGATTTGCATTTGCAAACCTATCAAGAATGAGTATATTTAGTGTCTGTCCATAATTGATATAGAACATTATTAATAAGTTCTATTTCTTTTTTATTTGTTAGTTTTAACTCCGAAACAACTATAAAAATTTCTGAACGTAATTTTTTAAATAAATCTTGTTTAAATAGCATATTTTGTTCATTACTCGAAACAATAAACAAATAATCTAAATTTTTATAATTCTCGAGTAAAAAGCCATCTTTAGTTTTATTAGAAATTAAAGAGTAATTCAAATTGCAATCATGGTTATTGAACGAGAAAGTGCTAAAAGACAGCAAGTTGCTATTACGTTTTAATTCTAATGATTTACATAAACTTAAATTAATTTTAATCAACTTATTCAATTCAATTGAAGCAACAAATATTTGTTCGGAAGATGAAATTCCGAATAATGAATATGAAATATCAAAATTTACAATTAATTTACTGCTTGTTTTTTTTGATGACATTAAAAATGTTTTTTCAAATGTAAAGATAATTAAAAATTTTGTAAAATCCTGTCGGTTCAAAATATTAATAAACAAACGCTTGCTACGACTTGTTCCAATTTATCTGAAGATTACACAGTCATCACAGATTAAATCAAATTCATCTTGGTAAATTTTCACTAAAAAAGATACCAGGGGTTTATAAGGTTGAGGGTTTTTAGCAAAATTCGTAAAATTGTAAACTGCTCAATGAAAAATGTCTGATTTTAAAATTAAATCAAAATTTTTAATACATTAATTGTTTTTTCGATTGATTTTTCCAGCCAGCATCGCTGCTATACTCGGTAAAATATATTTTTAAATCGGCATCGCTACTGTATTCAGTAAAGAAAATTTTCTTTTGAGCATCGCTACTGTATTCGGTAAAATACCATTTGCCATCGTTACCGCTTGCATCGCTCGAATATTTGCATTTGTAAACAATTAAATCGGCATCACTACTGTATTGTGTTACATATACTTTTACTTGAGCATCGCTACTGTATTGAGTAGAAAAAACTTTTTGGGCAGAAGCCGTATTGGCTGTTATTACTGCAAAAACAAACAATACTAAAAAACAAACAAATTTTTTCATAAAATATTTTTTTAAATTATTAATAATTAATTTCTGAAAGCAAATATATAAATAAAATTAAAATGGCCAAAATTTATTATCGAACCAAATTGATTCTTTTAACTCATTATCAATATGAATTAAAATTTCGTGATGTGTTTTTTCCCAATTTGCAAGCCAGTTAAATAAATCTTTTTCATTTTTATCGGTGGCTAAATTTGCTCTTTCGGTATATGTTTTTATTGCATTATTTTCCATATCAATTGCTGCCGAAATAGCTGCAGCTTCGTAACTTGCTGCTGAAATTTCTTTTTTCAAATTGTTGTTTAAAATAATGCTTGCAAAACCCTCTGAACTTGGCAAATCAATTTCACCAAATATGTTGTTTTTTTGAAGTTCGCGATATTGTTCTGAAAGAAATTTTTCGTGAATAAATTCTTCTTTAGCCATTAATTCGAAAATCTTTTTTACTTCGGTACTTTTTGTTTGATTTGCAACTTGTGTGTAAAAAGCTTGCCCACGCATTTCCATTAAAATAGCTGATTTTAAAATTTCAGCAGTTTTTGAATTTTCCATAAAATATGTTTTTAATTATTAGTTTTGTTTTTCGATATAAAGTTAAACAATTTTAATTTTTAAACATTAAATAAATGAAAAAATTATATATAGTTCCCACACCAATTGGCAATTTAGAGGATATTACTTTAAGAGCTTTACGAATATTAAAGGAAGTAGATTTAATTTTGGCCGAAGATACTCGTCAAACAATTAAATTATTAAAGCATTTTGAAATTCAAAAAAAGGTAATTAGTTATCACAAATTTAATGAACATGGCACTTTGCAAAACATTATAAATCAATTAGAATCGGGTTTATTAATTGCCCTTGTTAGCGATGCCGGTACGCCATGCATTAGCGACCCTGGATTTTTATTGGTTCGCGAATGTTTGCAAAACGAAATTTCGGTAGAATGTTTACCTGGTGCCACTGCTCTTATTCCGGCACTTGTAAATAGTGGTTTTCCGAGCGATAAGTTTATTTTCGAAGGTTTTTTGCCTCAAAAAAAGGGGCGAAAAAAACGAATGCTGGAATTAGCCCTCGAAAAACGAACTATTATTTTATACGAATCGCCATACAGATTAGTAAAAGCATTAAATGAACTATCCGAATATTTTGGCGAAACTCGCGAAGCATGCGTATCTCGTGAGTTAACAAAAATATACGAAGAAAATAAAATTGGAACATTAAAGGAATTAGCCGTTTATTTTAATCAAAAAACTGTTAAGGGCGAAATTGTTATTGTTGTTAAAGCAATTCAAGATAAAATAATTAGTGTCTGACTATAATGTCCGATTTTTTCGTTATGCCCCAGTACGCTTCGCTACGGGGGTAAACTTGTTTTGAAAAAAGTCATTTACATAAGTAAACTCCTTGGTTTTCAAAACTTCGCAAGCCTCAAACTCGAACATTATAACTCAGCCCCTTATTTTATATACAGACACTAATTACAAGTGAATAATATATTGTTTAAAAAAAATTACTTATAAAAACATTGTAGAAGTTTCATAATATTAATGATTTAAAATATTTTATATGTTTTTTTCAGACATCAAATAAATTTAATATAATTTTGCACAATTTTAAAAATAAATTTATGAAGAAATTACTTTTTGTATTAATCGCAGCAATTACATTTTCATGTACAAATGTTAAAGAAGACCCTGAGTATAAAAAACTTCAATTAGAACGTGATAGTCTTGAGGGACTTGCGAATACCGATGCCGGAAAAATTAATCAGTATTTGTCCGATTTTAACGAAATTCAAAGCAATATTGATAAAATTAAAGAAACCGAAAAATTAATTTCTGTAAATGCTACCGGTACCGAAGTTGCCCAATCGTCGAAAGAGCAAATTAATAACGACATGCAACTTATTTACGATTTAATGCAAAAAAATAAAGAAACTATTGCTCAACTTAAAAGAAAGCTTAAAAAATCGGAAGGAAAAATGGTTGAGCTCGAAAAAATGATTGAAAATCTTTCGAAGCAAATTGAAGTTAACGAGCAAGAAATAACTGCTTTAAAGGACCAACTCGAAAAAATGAATATTAAAGTTGAAATTCTTATAACAACAGTTGATAGTTTGTCAAACGAAAATGTAAATAAAGAAAATGTTATTTCGGCAAAAACCGAAGAGTTAAATACCGCTTGGTATGTTTATGGAACACGCAAAGAGCTTAACGAACATAAGGTTATCACAAAAGAAGGCGGGTTTATTGGTATTGGCAGAATGGAAAAACTAATGGATGGTTTTAATAAAGATTATTTTACAAAAGTTGATATTACAAAAATTAGCTCAATTCCATTAAATTGTAAAAAAGCACATCTTGTTACAACTCACCCATCGTCATCATACAAATTTGAAGGAAGCGATAAAAAAGTTGATAAACTAGTAATAACAAATTATACTGAATTTTGGAGTGCATCAAAATATCTTGTAATTGTTGTTGAGTAAATTTAAAATATTGAAATTAAAAGCCATTGGTTTTATATCGGTGGCTTTTTTTGTTTTGGGATTTTCTTTAAATTCATATTCACAAAGAGAATCTAATGGATTTTTTAAACTATCATGTCCCGAAAAAAGATGGGTAATATTTCACCCTTTTATTGCTAAAAAAGCATATAAAATTAGCATTGAATCATCTCAAAAGGCACGCGAATTATTAAGTGATTCTTTACTCGATGGCGATTTAAATGGGGGACAGTTAGATGCATTTCGTCATGCATACTGGATGGCTTGTGTTACTCAAAAATATGGATGGAGGGCTGCCCGTTCGCTCGGAAACGCACACGAAAAAGGAAATTATAGCGACTACAAAAAACATAGAACAGAAGATGGCACATTGCCAGACGAACAATCGGGGCAAATGGATTTTTTAAATAACGATGTGGGAATAGAAGTTGGAAAAGGAAACTTAAGCACAAATACCGAAGAACTTACCTTAAAAATTAAAGAAATGATTTTTGAAGGGAAACTCTTTGTACTAAAAAAAGACAAGCAAGGGAATTTCCTAAAATGCAACGAAGAAACTATTAAACCCGAAGAATTAAAATGTAAATGGGAAACACCAAAATGCGTTGTTCCATCTAACAAAGTTAAAAATTAAAAAAAAATTGCAGAAATTAAAAATAGTTATATCTTTGTACAATAATTTTAAAATTAATAATTATGAAAAATCTATTTGTTTTCTCAATCCTTTTTTTAGGGATAGCAGTTTTTTCTATTGGTCAAACTAATTTATCATTAAAGTTTAGTCTAAAAGATGGTAAAGTATTTACAAAAGAAAATGAACTTTTTGTAGCAACTTTTAGTATTGTTGGTTTAAACTCTGATAAAGAATCAGATAATTTTAAAACCACAATGAGAGCTAATGCAATTGTTAATCACTTTGAAATTGCTCCAAAAGTTAAGGGACAATCAGAATACCAGGCAACATTAAAATTAAACAAAAAAGGCAAAGAAGTTATGGTACCACTTTTCAAATCTTTAAATGTAACTACTTTAATTGTAAAGAATAAGAGTTACACACTCGACCAGTTCGACCAAATTGGTAAAGACCTTAAACCAAAATCTGAAGTTAAAGAAAAACCAAAATCTGTTACAGGACAGTAAAAAATATGATAAATAAAAAATGCCCGGCAATTTTGTCGGGCATTTTTTATTATACCTTAAATCCGCAAGCCTTCTCGAAATCCTTTTACCCTAACACCTTTCGACTCCGCTCAAGGTGACTGTCAGACTGAGCAAAGTCGAAGCCTGACCTTACAACCGTCATAATGCTTGCGAATTTAAGGTTATAAAAGAAATCTCACAGGTTTTTAATCCCGATAGCTATCGCATTGGCGTCAAGTTAAGGATTGAATTTATGGGCTAAAGCCCGCATCAGATGGAGTATTCAAACCCCCGACATAAATGTCGGGGTTATTGATTATAATTGAATAGAATTATTAGCCCCGACCTTCAGGTTGGGGTAAATAGATGCACCACAAAACAGGGGACTTTAGTCCCGATCATTTTATTGAGAATCAGGGGCTTTTAAGTCAAAAAATGGGTTCTTAGCTTGACGCGTATACGATAGCTATCGGGGCTGTTAGGTTTTAACTTCATTATCGTCAACATTCCACTCTGCATAAGATGTTGCAGTTTCGTAGAGTCTAATACTATGCAACTTTACACTTTCGGGAAGTAACTTTTTAATTCTTTCAGCAAAATCAACAACCATATTTTCGCAAGTTGGCTGGTAAGGCAAAATATGATGACGTTCAAACATTTGCCCTGTTTCAAATAAAGGCGTATAATTAGATTTTTCGCTTACAACAAGCGAATGGTCCATATCAGTTACAATTACTTGGTTTACAATTTTTTTTAAGTCACCAAAATCTATAACCATTCCTAATTTTTTATTGTTATTATCGGCTATTGGTTCTCCCAAAACTGTTACATATAAAATATAACTATGACCATGAATATTTTTGCAAAGTCCATCGTAATTCCAAAGGGCATGTGCCATTTCGAATTTAAACTCTTTTGTAACTCTTACTTGTGCCATTTTTATTAGTTGTTATATCATTATGAACAGTAAAAGATGATAAATAAATTCTGTCTATAAAGTCCGCTGACTGCGTTATGCTTGTTTTGAAAACAGTCATTTACATAAGTAAACTCCTTGATTTTCAAAACTTCGCAAGCCTTGTCATCGAACTTTATATTTCAGACTCTTGGACTCCTGATATTTTGGTTCAAACAAGACTTTATAGACAGACACTAAATAATAATAAAGAGGTTGAGAGTAAAGAAATTGTGAATCATTAAAAATATTTATTTCTTTTATTATAGCAGTAAATAACATTGTTAATAACTTTTTATTCCAAAAAACTTGACTTTTAATTTTACATAGTCGAATTTTGCTAAATAATTATTAAAATTTATTACTATGAAAAAAATCTATTCTATTCTATTCTATTCTATTCTATTCTATTGAATAGTATTATGTTACTTAGTAACAAAGCTAATGCACAAAATGTTTTTCCCGACACCGGATATGTGGGAATTGGAGTTCTGAATCCTCAATACCAATTAGATGTAAATGGCAATGTGCGAATTTCCCAAAATCTTTATGTGGGCGGTGGTATTATTATTTCCGACAAAGTAAATGCAACAACATCAGTTGAAACTGCCACTTTAAAATCTGCATCAATTCAAGCCGATTCTATTTTAATGGATAGTACAAAAGCATTTTATGGTTATTCAAAATTTGTCGGTGATGTTAAGTTGGAAAACAAGTTGAAAGTAAATGGAGATGTACAAGTAAATGGTAATATAAATACACCAGGGAATATTTCTTCCAATGCAATAATATCAAATAGCATTCAGACATCTCAACTGACCATAAGTGAGGGAACTTTTACAACCGATACACTTCATGCTATTAAACAAGTAATAGTAAATAATTCGCTGAAGATTGCGAAAGAAGACATTAACAATTTTGCAGAAG
>MENF01000213.1 GCA_001769035.1 Bacteroidetes bacterium GWA2_32_17 | reverse complement strand
AATTTTTGCCACAGATTGCACAAATTTACGCAGATTTAAAACCACCAAAGGTGGTTTATTGGCGAAAATTGATTAAAAAAGATTTTATTTAAATCTGTGACGTCTGCGTAATCTGTGGCAAATATTTGTTTATGAACTCTTTGAACCGGCTGAGTAGTTACTAATTTTTTTATAACTAATATGAAAATAAAAATTTTATTTTTTTTTTATTTATTTATAATTGCACAGTCAATTTTATTTGCACAAAACAATTATAATTTATCTAATCTTAGCTTTACTGATGGTGAGCCTTACATATCGGTTAACCCAGTAAATCAAAATAATATTATTGTAGCATGGATGCGTTTAAGGTTAGATGGTAAAATTTGGATAGCAACTACAACCTCATTTGATAAAGGGCAAACATGGAGTGTAATTAATTTTATGCCTCACGATAGTTCTATAAATAATTCAGCCGATGTGTCAATTGCTTTTCATAACTCAGGAATAGCTTATTTAATATATGTAGATTATAGAACAAGTCCCGATTCGGCAGGTGGAATTTTTATTTCAAAATCTTTTGATGGTGGATTAACTTGGAGTACATCAAATAAAGTGTTCGATAAAAATGAATTACAAGATATTCCTATAGATAGACCATGGATTGCAGTTGATAATAGTGGTAGCGTTAACGATGGAAATGTTTTTGTAACATCCATGTCAGCGTATTTTTATGAAGGACAACATCATATTTATTTTAAATCTTCGGCTGATAGTGGTGCTACTTGGAGTGTTTTAAAACAAGTTGATGATACTTTAACATCTGTTGGACCTTTTAAAGTTTCGTATGCTCCTATTTCGGTTGGGAATGATGGTAAAGTGTATATTGCTTATATGTCGTATGTTAGTTTATTTGTTAAAAAGTTTTACATAGCAACAACAACAGATATAGGTAACACGTTTCAAAAATATGATTTTGGTGATGTTTATCCTGTTTTTGCAAAATTGCCAGCATACACTATATCTACCGATCCAATAAATAATGGACATGTTATTATGAGTTGGTGCGACACAAGGTTTGGCGACCCTGATGTGTTACTTTCAAAATCAACTGATGGAGGTCAAACATGGGGAAATCCTATTAGAGTTAACGATGATTCATTAAATAATGATATTGTTCAGGATCAGGTTTGGGCAAACTATTCTTCATCGGGTATATTTGCAATTGCATGGCGAGATAGAAGATTGAATGGTGCGGGCTCAAATGTTCCCTTCGATATTTATACAGCTTTTTTAACAAATGATACATTAAACACTTTTAGTCCAAATTACAGGGTTTCTACAGTTTCATCACCTTACGTTGCTATTTCGTGTTGTAATTCTTTTATTGGAATAGCTGTATCTGATAGTAGCATATATATAGATTGGGGCGATTACAGGAATGGCTCAAACTGGGATGTCTATTTTAATAAAGCAGATTTTTTAAATTTAATAACTTCAATAAATGATGTTTCTTCAAATGTTTCTTCGTCTATTAAAATTTTCCCAAATCCGACAAATAATTCAATAAAAGTTTCTTTTTCTTTGCCTTCATTAAAAGGAAATTCAGAAATTGTTATTTATAATTCAATTGGGCAAATTGTTATAGCAACGTTACTTTCTGCAGATGAATCAGGATTTTATTTCAAACAAATTGATATTTCAAATTTGCCTGATGGTATTTATTATTTATTTGTTAAAAATGATAATTTGTATATTAGAAATAAAATGTTTGTTAAAAGTGGAAAGTAGTTTTTACTTAAACTTGTTAAATATCCTGAATTTAGGACATAAATTAAATTGCTTTGAATAAATAATGATTTTGTTGATAAAATAATATAATTTTAATCTTAAAATTATATTCGTTTATATTTGTGATTTAAAAACAAACAATTTTATTAAAATTGAAAAATCTTTTATTTGTCTTTTTCTTTTTTTTATCAGAGTTTGTAATATCTCAAGATATTAAAATTGACTCATTATTAAAAGTAATTAAAACCGAAAAAAGTGATTCATTAAAAGTTGGTAATTTATTAAAGATTTCTGATTATTATTCAAACGAATCGCCCTACAAATCAATTTATTATGCTAATAAAGCTAAAAACATTGCCATTCATTTAAAAAATCACATTGCCATTGCACGTTGTTTAAATGAAATAGGGTGGTATTATTACCAATTAGGAGATTATTCCCAAACTTTAAAAAATTATTTTAACGCTTTAAAAGTTTACAAACCAAGCGATTTAAAATATACTTCGGCTACTTTAGCCAATATTGGTGATGTTTTTTTAAAACAAAAAGATTACAAAAAAGCAAAAGAATATTACTTTAAAGCTCTTAAAATTGATGAGGAAACAAATAACAATAAAGGCATTGCAGTTATAAATGGAAACATTGGAATTGCTTATGAAGAGCAAAAAGATTATAACAATGCTATGAAATTTATGTTTAACTCTTTAAATATAAGCGAATACCTATTAAACAAAGCAATTAACAATAAAAATTCCGATGAAATTATTGAAAACAAAAGAGAAGTATCAATAAAATTGGGAAACATAGGAAATTTATATGCAAGTGAACTTGAAAATAAAAAATTTAATAATAACGAGCAAAAAGAACTTTTTAATAAAGCCAGATATTATTTATTAAAGGGCTTAAAAATTGATTATGAATTAAATAGAAAATATGGTATTGCAACAAAACTCGGCAACATGGGCATATTGCATTTAAACACAAAAGAATACGCAACTGCTGAAGATTATTTTAAAAAAGCGATTTTATATTCTGATAGTATAGATGCTTTAGATTTAATGGTAGAATGGAACAAGTATTTAAGTCGGGTTTATGAAGAAACAAATCAAATGAACAAATCGTTAAAACATTATAAAAAACATATTGAATTAAGAGACAGCATTAACAATGCCGATAAATATAAAAAAATAATACAAATTGAATTAAATTATCAATTTGATAAAAAAATGGCATTGGAAAAAGTCGGACAGGAAAAGAAAGACGCACTTGAACAAGCAGAAATTCATAAAAAGAATTTGATTCTGATATTTGTTATTATTGGATTATTTTTAGTAACTATTTTTGCTTTTTATGTCATTAAACAAAAAAACATTATCAAAAAAGAAAAAAGACGTTCCGATGGGTTATTGTTAAATATACTACCACACGAAACTGCTGAGGAACTAAAACATTTTGGAAAATCAGTACCAAAAAAGTTTGATATGGTTACCGTTTTATTTACCGACTTTAAGGGTTTTACTATGATTTCAGAAAAAATGTCGCCGGAATTTTTAGTAAACGAATTAAATTTTATTTTTTCGGAATTCGATAAAATCATTTCTAAATATCCGATTGAAAAAATTAAAACAATTGGCGATTCGTATATGTGTGCAGGGGGTTTACCAACAGCAAACAAAACAAATCCAATTGATATTGTTTTGGCAGCTTTAGAAATTAAAAAATTTATAAATAACAGAGTTGTAAACGAAAACACTAATATTCCACAATGGAAAATTAGAATTGGAGTACATACTGGTCCTGTTGTAGCAGGAGTTGTAGGAACTAAGAAATTTGCCTACGATATTTGGGGCGATACTGTAAATATTGCATCACGCATGGAATCGAGTGGTGAACCCAACAAGGTAAATATTTCCAATTCAACTTTTGAGCTTATTAAAAATAAACTTGAAAATAACAATATTATAGCTACTTACCGTGGCGAAATTGAAGCGAAAAATAAAGGTAAAATAAAAATGTACTTCGTTGATAACATTTAGAAAAAATAAAGTCAAACAATAGTCAAACACAGACTTTATAGACTTATACTAATCATAAGTTTTTCTATACTATTCCAAAGTTTATCAGCAGTTTTATCCCATGTAAATTCTTGCTTGCGAATTTTAGCATTTTCAACTAACGCATTTCTGAGATTTTCGTTGGAATATATTTCTTTCATAGCATTTGTAATAGAATCAACACTAAATGGGTCAACATAAAGAGCAGCATTACCACCAACTTCTGGCATTGATGATGTGTTTGATGTTATAACTGGAACTCCACAATACATTGCTTCTAAAATAGGGATTCCAAATCCCTCAAAAATTGAAACATAAGTTACTGCAAGCGATGATGCTAAAAGATTTTTTAAAACATCAGTGTCAACTCTGCCAATAAAAACGATATCTTCATTGTGTATGATTTTTTTGTATTCGTTTTCCATTTTATTATTCCACCAATATGCTTTTCCAACAATTAAAAGTTTTACAGGAGCTTTTGTGTCGGTTCTAAATTTATCGAATGCTTTTAATAAATTAGTTATATTTTTTCGTGGATGCAATGAACCTACATATAAAAAATATGGTTTACCATCGGAATATCTCTTTCGGGTAGCAATTATAATTTCTTCTGAAACAGGACAATAATCTTCGTTAGCACCATTGTAAACAACATCAATTTTTGATAAAGGGTAGCCATAATGCGATATAATATCTTGCTTCGAAAATTCCGAAACAGTTGCAATTCTGTCAGCTCTTTTTATGAATTTAGGAAAATAAATCTCGAGATATTTTCGTGCAACAAATGGAATATATTTAGGATAATGTGCATAATTAATATCGTGAACAACCTGCAATGATGGTGTTTTTGCCGATAGCGATAAATGTCCGTCGGTAGAAACAAAAATATCGGCTTTGTATTTTTTTAAAACTTTCGGAACAACCCACTCAAACCAAATGTAGTAAAGAATTGGATGGCGTGCAGGAGGACCATAAATAAGTGGAATAACATTTTTTGCAAAAATAAACTCTTCGGAATATGGTCTGTCGAATAAAAAATAAAAAGTATGTTCGGGATGGTTTCTTGTAATTCGCTTAAGCGTTTCGTAAGTAAACCAACCAATACCTTCTAATTTATCTTTTAATAAAAATCTTGTATTTACAACTATGTTCATTGAGTGCAAAGGTAATTGTAAAAGTGAAATTAAAAATTCGATTTTTATATTAAATGTACGTAATTGCGGATTTAATCCGCAATCTCATTTATATAAAACAGAAACAATTTATTAGGAGATTGCGGGTCAAGCACATAATGACGAATAATTATTGACTTATACTTAATAGTAACAAAAACTTTTAAGAATTCGTTTTTTTTGTAAGTTTGTGAATGAGTATGAATTTTTTATAGATTTGCTGATAATATTCGTCATGCTGAACTTGTTTCAGTATCTTCTAATTAAAAAGCAGATTCCGAAATAAATTCGGAATGACGATAGGGATAATTTTTAATTAATAATCGTAACAATGAATAAAATAACAGAACTTTTCAAAATTCAATATCCAATAATTCAGGCAGGAATGATTTGGTGTAGTGGATGGAAACTTGCATCAGCGGTAAGTAATGCTGGTGGGTTAGGGTTAATTGGCTCAGGCTCTATGGCTCCCGAAATTTTAACAACACACATTAAAAAATGTAAACTTGCTACAAATAAGCCATTTGGAGTAAATGTTCCTTTAATGTTTTCTTATGCTGATGAGTTTATTAAAATAATAATTGACGAACAAGTAAAAATTGTTTTTACATCTGCCGGAAATCCCGCAAAATACACATCAATATTAAAAGAAAAAGGAATTACTGTTGTACATGTTGTTGCAAACACAAAGTCAGCAAAAAAATGCCAGAATGCTGGAGTTGATGCAATTGTTGCCGAAGGTTTCGAAGCAGGTGGGCATAATGGTAAGGAAGAAACCACAACAATGGTTTTAATTCCAATGATAAAAGAAGCTGTTTCAATTCCTATAATAGCCGCTGGTGGAATTGGTATAGGGCGGCAAATGCTTGCTGCAATGGCTTTAGGAGCTGATGGCGTTCAAATTGGCAGTCGTTTTGTTGCATCTATCGAATCGTCGGCACATCAAAATTTTAAAAATAAAATTGTTGAGGTAAAAGATGGTGATACTCAATTAACATTAAAAAAAATTGCTCCCGTTCGCTTAATTAAAAACAAATTTTATCTCGAAGTAGAGCAAAAGCAGAATGCTGGAGCAACCACTGAAGAATTATCTGCTTTGCTAGGCAAGGGACGGGCTAAAAAAGGAATGTTCGAAGGAAACGAAGACGAAGGCGAATTAGAAATTGGACAAGTAGCAGGATTGATTAATGAAATAAAACCTGCCGCACAAATTGTTGACGAAATTATTAATGAATATTATAAATTAAAAAAAGAATTTATTAAAAACTCATTTTAGTAAATTTTACATGCATGAGTCCAGTCTAAAAAGGGTTCAAATCGGGAAAAGTTAAAAATCAGATTTCCACCCACCCTAAAGGGAGTCTGATTTTCAACATTTTCCCTTTAGGGTTAAGGGTAAAAAATGTTGAAAATCTTTAACTGAATAGTTTTTAAATCAGATTCATGCATGCTTATAATTGTAATAAATAATACAAGTTGTGTTTATATAATAACAATAATATAATTTAATATATTTTATAAGTAGCCAAATATAATTATTTATTAGTACATTTGGCTGCATATAAACACAAATTATTATGAATTTAATAGGCAGAAAAAATGAAATATCTATTTTACAAAATGCTTTAAAAAGCAATAAACCTGAACTTATTGCAGTTTATGGCAGAAGAAGGATTGGAAAAACTTTTCTTGTTCGAAATGTTTATAAAAACTATATTCAATTTGAATTCTCGGGTATTAATAATTGTTCGTTAAAACAACAATTAAATAATTTTTATTTAACACTTGCCGATAAAAACGATAGTTTTAAAAAACCATCTGATTGGATTGAGGCATTTCATCAATTAAATCAATATATCAGCAAATTAACATCTAAAAAGAAAAAGGTTATATTTATTGACGAGTTCCCATGGCTCGATTCACGAAAATCGAATTTCCTTTCGGCTTTCGATAATTTTTGGAATAGTTATGCAACAAAAAGAGATGATTTAGTAGTAGTTATTTGTGGCTCAGCTGCATCATACATGGTTAAAAATATCATTAAAAGCAAAGGAGGACTTCATAACAGAATTACAAATAAAATTCAATTGCTACCTTTTAATTTATATGAAGCTGAATTATTATTAAAAAAGAATAAAGTAAAATTAACACGATACGACATATTACAAATATATATGGCAATGGGTGGTGTGCCACATTATTTAGAGAAAATTTTACCCAGCGAAAGTGTGGCACAAGCTATTGACCGTTTATGCTTTACTAAAAATGGGTTTTTAAGAAATGAATTTAAAAATGTTTTTGCTTCCTTGTTCGACCAACATGATAATCATGAGGCAATTATCAGAGCACTGGCATCTGTTCGCAAAGGTCTGACAAGAACAGCAATAGCAAAAAAAAGTAAGTTGAAATCGGGTGGAACATTAAGCAAAACACTTACAGAACTTGAGGAGTCCGGATTTATTGAGAAATATTTGCCTTACAAAGGGAATAAAGATTCTGTTTATCGGCTCACAGATGAATATTCGTTGTTTTATATAAAGTATATTGAAAATATAAAGCCATCTAATAAAGGGATATGGATTAAAATGTATGGACAGCAATCTTATAAAATATGGTCGGGTTTTAGCTTTGAAACTATTTGCATAAAGCATGTAGAGCAAATAAAAGAGGGATTAAAAATATCGGGCATTAATTCACTACAAGGGAGCTGGATTGAAAAAAATAAAAAAAATAATGCTCAAATAGACTTGCTCATAGATAGAGATGACAATATTATTAATATTTGTGAAATGAAGTTTTACAATACTGGGTTTATTCTTGATAAAAAATATGCTAATGAGATAGCAAAAAAAGTTGATGCTTTTTCTTTAAGCACTAAAACAAAAAAGAATGTTTTTGTAACTTTTATAACATCTTATGGCTTAATTAGCAACAAGTACAGTAAACAGCATGTTCAAAGTGAGCTAACAATAAATCATCTTTTTATTGACTTATAAGTAGCCAAATATATATAAAATATAACATGTTTGGCTAATTAAAAACAACTTTTATTTAAAAATAGAACAAAAACAAAATGAAGGAGCAACAATTGAAGAATTATCAACTTTACTTGGAAGATGTCGTGCAAAAAAGGGAATGTTCGAAGGAAACGAAGACGAAGGCGAATTAGAAATCGGGCAAGTAGCCGGACTAATTAACGAAATAAAACCTGCCGCACAAATTGTTAACGAGATTATTAACGAATATTATAAATTAAAAGAAGATTTTATAAAAAATTCGTTTTAGAGTATTAATACCAATTAGAGTTCAATTTATCACTGGCATTTTTCAGATATCAGTTAACAAATTCATATTGGTGAAAATTTGGTGTTCCCGCCCCATTGGATTGCTTATTGAAATAATGCGGTTCAAGAATTAGTAGTAATATCCAACCGAATAAGTGTTTTAGTTATTAGATATTTATTCCACCAATCAACAAAAACACTAAAATGCACAAAATTGTAAACTACTTTTATAACATTTTGATAAATGCCCAAATTCGCGTAAAAAATATTTTTAATCTAAATCGTTTTACCTCTACTAATAAAATCCTTGTCATAAAAATTTTGACATTCATCAATTATTGACAAAAATTACAAATACTTGTAACCCTTACCGTAAATTTACGTATAAATTAGCAAGTAAAAATGCCTACTAAAGTCAAGTAGAAGTACTTTATTTAGTATAAAACATTATATATCAGATAGATGAAACACGCTGTAATAATAGTAACCCTTGTGTTAATTTCATTATTTTCGACTGCCCAAGGTTGGATGTGGGCTAAACATTTTAATGGCGTAGGACAGAATCAACCAATAAATATGGTATCAGATGCATCTGGAAACAGTTACGTAATTGGCAATTTTACAACAACTGTTAATCAGGACGCATTTACATTAACTACTTTTGGTGCCCAAGATGTGTTTTTTGTAAAATATAATAAAGACGGACAAGTTTTATGGCTTAAACAGATTGGTGGTACTGGAGCAGAAGTAGCTTCTAGTATTGCTATAAGTAATGATGGAAATTTTATTTATGTTTCTGGAACAACTAATGGAACATGCAGTTTTGACGGTAGTAATATTACAACTTCTGGTTTAAATGATATTTTTTTAGCTAAATATTCAACAAGTGGAACACTTGCTTGGGTTCATAAATCTGCTTATGGTGCACAAGTTCAGGCAAACGGTTCAATAGCAATTGATAAAGACGAAAACATAGTTCAAGTAGGTGTTTTTAATACTGATGTAACATTTTATCCAGGAACAATTACACTTGTTCCAGTATTATTTCCAGCAATTCGTCAAAATTTTATTGCTAAATATGATTCTTCAGGAAATGTAATATGGGGAAAAATGATTGAGGGTAATTTTTCAACTTCTTTTTTTAGATCAATAAGTACTTATGAATTTGGATATTTTTTTAGTGGACAATGGGCAGGTAATTTATATACAGACATTGGAACTTACGCAAGCAATTCAAGTAGTTTAGATGGTTTTTTATATAAAACTGATACAGCAGGCAATGGCTCAATTTTTCGTAAAATAAGTGGAGCCGATGATGAGTATGTTTATAGAAATATTATTGATAACAACGGTAATGTTTATTTAACAGGGTATTTTTATAGTAATCAATTAACAATTGACTCTACTTTAACTGACACTTCAAAAATTCAATTAATAAATGTTAATCAAGGTACAAGCGATTTAATTCTTTTAAAATATAATTCTCAAGGGATTTTTCAATGGGGAAGAGCCACTGGAACATCAAAAGACGAAAAAGTTCTTAACATTGATTATTCAAATAATAAAATTATCATTACAGGCACTTTTGATGGTAAAATTGGATTTGATGATTTCACATTAATTAATTCTGGTGGAAGTGATGCATTTATTTCAGAATGTGATTTAACCGGACATTTTATAAACGCTCTGCAAGCATCAGGGAAATCTACAGATGTTGGAGAAGCTTGCGAATATAGTTCAAACGGAAGAAATTTTATTGCAGTTGGTGATTTTATTTCTGACACTTTAGCAATTGGAACTAGTCAGTTTATTAATTCTTTTCCTGGAAAAAGAGATTGCTATGTTGCAAAATATGGTTGTTTCGACAGCATTCAATTTTCCGTTACACCTGTTTCTTGTCTTGATGGCATGGGTTTTCCTGTTGTTGATGATGGGGCTGTTACAGCAACACCTTCCGATGGAAATGCTCCATATACTTATCTTTGGTCGAATAGTGCTACAACACAAACTATTTCTAATCTTGGATTAGGAAATTTTATTTGTACAGTTACCGGGACAAACGGTTGCACATTAATTGATACCGCTGTAGTTGGCTCTAAACCTCTATTGCAAGCATCCATCACAAATATTGTAAATGTAAATTGTGCAGGAACAAGCACAGGAAGTGCAACGGTAACGGCTTCTTTTGGAAATATTCCATATTCTTATTTATGGTCAACAGGTGCAACAAATGATACTCTTTTAAACGTACCTGCCGGCACTTATTATGTAACTGTTAGCGACCAGTGTGAAACAACAATAATTGATACGGCTGTAATTACAACTAATCCCCCTTTAACTGCAACCATTAGTGGAACCAATGTAAGTTGTTACAACGGAAATAATGGAACTGCAATAGTTGAACCCGTTAATAATAATCCGCCATACTTATATAACTGGAATACCGGTGCAACTACTCAAAATATTATAAATTTAGTAGCCGGAACTTATACAGTTACAGTTACAGATGCATGTAATGCAACCATTATAAAAAATATAGATATTACTGAACCAACCTTATTAACAGCTTCAATTACTGCACAAACAAATGTAACTTGTAATGGTGAAAACAATGGAAGTGCAACTGTAACAGCATCTGGCGGAACATCGCCTTATTCTTATCTATGGAACGACCCTTTGGCTCAAACTACAGCAACCTGTGTAAACTTAATTGCAGGAACTTATACGGTTACTGTTACCGATACTAATTTATGCACTGCAACTACAAATGTAACCATTACTCAAAACTCCACATTAACAGCAAACATAGCTTCACAAACCAATGTAAGTTGCAATGGAGGAAATGATGGTTCTGCTACCGTTAATGCTACAGGAGGAAATTTTACTTATGCAAACACAGAGGATTGGGAAGGTGCAAACACATGGACATTAGTTAATGGCACACAAACAAATAAATGGTACATTGGTACAGCAACAGCAAACGGAGGAATAAAATCAATGTATGTTTCAAACAATAGTTCCTCAAATGCTTATACAATTACTACAACATCTGTTGTTCATTTTTATAAAAATTTTACTTTCCCTTTAAATGCCACTAATATTACAATCAAGTTTGATTGGAAAGGATATGGACAAAGCGGGCAGGATTATTTAAGAGTATTTTTAGTCCCAACAACCACAACTCCTGTTGCCGGAACACAGCTTACATCAGGACAAATAGGTAATAGTGCATATAATCTTCAAAGCGCTTTTACCACAGCAACAATAACCGGATTAGATGCAAATGCAGGAACCACAAAACGATTGGTATTTAGCTGGAGAAACAATAACAATACGGGAATACAACCACCTGCTGCTGTTGATAATATCATTATTAGTTATACTACCGGAGGGGATTTTTTATGGAGCAATGGACAAACAACTGCTACTGCAACCGGACTTGTGGCAAACAATTATACGGTAACCGTAACGGATGAAAGCTTATGCACTGCAACCACAAGTGTTACAATAACTCAACCTGTAATACTTTCAGCCACAACTAATGGTACACCTGCATCCTGTAATGGCGGAAGCGATGGAACCGCTACTGCTACCCCAACAGGTGGCACTTCTCCGTACACATACTTATGGCAAAATTTACAAACTACACAAACCATAAACGGACTTACAGCCGGTATTTATAATGTAACTGTTACAGATACATTGGGATGCACAGTTATTACAAGTTATACTGTAACACAGCCGGCGGCTATATCGCTTACCCCTTCACATACAGATGCAAATTGTGGACAGGCAGATGGTTCTGCATCAATTGTTGCTGCTAATGGAATTGCTCCTTACACATATTTATGGACAGGTGGCTCAACAAATGATTCTATTACAAATGTTCTTGCAGGTGCTTATACTGTTACTGTAACAGATTATAATGGATGTACAGCAACTAATACAATAAATATTAACAACATTGGTGCGCCAACAGCCTCAATAATTTCAAGTACAAACGTTACTTGTAACGGAGGAAGTAACGGCTCTGCAACAGTAACAGCATCAGGAGGAACTTCACCTTATACTTATTTATGGAACGACCCCGCTCCTGCTCAAACTACAGCAACCTGTACTACATTAACCGCAGGAACATGGACGGTAACTGTTACAGACGCAGTTGGTTGTAAAGCATCTGCATCAGTTACAATAACCCAGCCTGCTGTTATTGCTTCATCAATAACTACACAAACAAATGTGAGTTGCAATGGAGGAAATGATGGTTCTGCTACCGTTAATGCTACCGGCGGAACTTTTACCTTTACTAATAATGAAGATTGGGAAGGTTTAAATACATGGAACATAGTTAATGGCACACAAACAAATAAATGGTACCTCGGTACAGCAACAGCAAACGGAGGAATAAAATCAATGTATGTTTCAAACAATAGTTCATCAAATGCTTATACAATAACTTCTACATCTGTTGTGCATTTTTATAAAAATTTTACTTTCCCTTTAAATGCCACTAATATTACAATTAAATTTGATTGGAAGGGAAATGGGCAAAGCGGACAGGATTATTTAAGAGTATTTTTAGTTCCAACAACAACAACTCCTGTGGCTGGTACCCAATTAAGCTCAGGACAGATAGGTGCTACTTATAATCTTCAAGGTACTTTTATTACAGCAACAATAACTGGCTTAGATGCAAATGCCGGAACCACAAAACGATTAGTATTTAGCTGGAGAAACAATAATAGTACAGGAACACAGCCTCCTGCGGCTATTGATAATATCATTATTAGTTACAACACACTTGATTATGCTTATTTATGGAATGACCCTGCACCTGCACAAACTACTGCAACCTGTACCGGCTTAACTGCAGGAACCTGGACAGTAACTGTTACAGATGCAAATCTTTGCACTTCTGCAACAAGTGTAACAATAACTCAACCAACAACAATATTATCAGCAAGTATAACTGCAACTACAAATGTTAGTTGTAATGGAGGAAATGATGGTTCTGCCACAGTTACTGCTGCGGGTGGTACTATTCCATACATATATAACTGGACAGGCGGACAAAGCACAAGTACTGCTACAAATTTAGCTGCCGGAGCTTATACGGTTACTGTTACCGATAATAACGGATGTACAACAACTACCGTAACTACAATTACTCAGCCTGAGGCTGTAACGGCAAGTATTATTACTCAAACAAATGTTACATGTAGCGGAGATAACAATGGTTCTGCTACCGTTTCTGCTATTGGCGGAGTTGCCACATTACTAATTAATGAAGATTGGGAAGGAGCGAATACATGGTCATTAGCTAATGGCACGCAAACAAATAAATGGTACCTCGGTACAGCAACAGCAAACGGAGGAATAAAATCAATTTATGTTTCAAACAATAGTTCATCAAATGCTTATACAATAAATTCTACATCAGTTGTTCATTTTTATAAGAATTTTACTTTTCCTTCAAATGCTGTTAATATTACAATTAAGTTTGACTGGAAAGGGAATGGACAGAGTACCATTGATTATTTAAGAGTATTTTTAGTTCCAACAACAACAACTCCTGTTGCCGGAACACAGCTTACATCAGGACAAATAGGTAATAGTGCATATAATCTTCAAAGCGCTTTTACCACAGCAACAATAACCGGATTAGATGCAAACGCAGGAACCACAAAACGATTAGTATTTAGCTGGAGAAACAATAATAGTACAGGAACACAACCGCCTGCCGCTATTGATAACATCATTATTAGTTACAACACAACGGATGGATATGCTTATTCATGGAGTACAACGCCCGCACAAACAACGGCAACTGCATCAAATTTATCGGCAGCAACTTACACTGTTACAGTAACTGATGCAAACTTATGCACCGGAATCACAAGTGTAACTATTACCCAAACCTCAACATTAACAGCAGAAATATCTTCGCAAACTAATGTAAGCTGCAACGGAGGAAATGATGGCTCTGCTACCGTTAATGCTACCGGCGGAAATCTTACCGTTACCAATAACGAAGATTGGGAAGGAGCGAACACATGGGCATTAGTTAATGGCACACAAACAAATAAATGGTACATAGGTGAAGCAACAGCAAACGGAGGATTAAACTCAATTTATGTTTCAAACAATAGTTCATCAAATGCTTATACAATAACTTCCACATCTGTTGTGCATTTTTATAAGGATTTTACTTTCCCTGTAGGAGCCACTAATATTACAATTAAATTTGATTGGAAGGGATATGGACAAAGCACACGTGATTATTTAAGAGTATTTTTAGTTCCAACAACAACAACTCCTGTTGCCGGAACAGTTTTGACTATTGGGCAAATAGGTAGTAGTGAATATAGTCTTCAAAGCAGTTTTATAACAGCAACAATAACAGGATTAGATGCAAATGCAGGAACCACAAAACGATTAGTATTTAGCTGGAGAAACAATAACAGTACAGGAACACAGCCGCCTGCTGCTATTGATAATATTATTGTTAGTTATGATACTCCTGATTATATTTATTCGTGGAACACTATACCCGTGCAAACAACTGCAACTAGTACCGCCTTAACTGCAGGTACATATACAGTAACTGTTACCGACGCAAGTGGATGTACTGCAAATGCTATTGCTAACATAACACAACCGGCTGCATTAAGCGTTTCGACTGTAATTACAAATACATCACCTTGTGTTAATAACGGTAGCATTATGGCAAACCCTGCAAATGGAACTCCTCTTTATACATATTCATGGAGTACAGGCGCTACCACTCAAATTATTTCAGGGCTTGCAGCAGGAATTTATCAATTAACTGTAACCGATGCCTGTAGTGCCACTGTTTCAAGCAACCCTACAGTTGGAACAAATTCAATTATTATTACTTCAAATACAGAATGTTCTACACCTGCTTGTGATGGTTCTGCTACTGCCAATGTAACCGGAGGTAATGCACCTTATACCTATTTGTGGAACGATGCTTTAAACCAAACCACTCAAACAGCAACCAATCTCTGTGTAGCAACATATAGCGTAACCGTAACAGATGCTTTAGTATGTACCAGTGTATTAACAAATATTAGCGTTGCTGCATGTGCAAAGTCAACGGAAGCAGATATTACCAACTTTATTAATCTTTTTCCAAATCCTGCTTCTTCAATATTAACAATAAATTTTGCTGCTAAAGATAATACTTACGTTAAATTAGAGATGTACAATATGTTTGGCGAATGTGTTTCAACCGAAACATTAAAAGAATTTTCAGGAGCAACAATAACAAAAAATATTAGTTCTTATATTAATGGGGTTTATTTATTAAAATTAACTTTGGATAAAAAAGAATTTAACCGAAGAGTTGTAATTCAAAAATAATTTTTTCAATCCTTGGTTCGTGTTCTCACAAACCAATATTTATCTTACTGACAAAAGGAGGCATCTTTTGTAACATATAACAGATACAAATTTAAACAATTTATACAATGTGTGGTATAAAATTATACATTACAATTGGTATAAGGAATACAGACCATATTCTTACCATATATACTTTGAACGGGTTAAATTATTACATTTGAGTTTAAGCCCTAACTTCGCTTAATTTAGGTAGTCGTTTAGCATAAATAATTAACAATAAACAAGTTACTCAACTTTAATAGAATACCTAATTAGGTAGTCTAACAGAATTTTTTGTTTCTTGTTAATCAGCTATTTATCAATAAAGCTACCTAAAAAATTGCGGTGTTAGGGTTTAATATAGATTACTATTGCAAGTTAACACTAGTTCGTCATGGCGGGCTCGACCCGCCATCTTTTTGTATGAGATGCTGAATCAATCCTGAACTTGATTCAGGACAGCATGCCGTTCTATATTTATTGCAATTGTATTTTGCAGTGAATGAATGAGGAAATTCTTTGTTTTTATGTTGGTAAATCCTTGCTTGTAAATCTGAAGTAACCCCTAAGTATAACACTGTATTATAATTGTTAGTCATGAAATAAATGCAGCCACTTCTTTCTATAAATACAAAAGTAAAACTTTTTTATGAGATGGTAGGTCAAGCCTGCCATGACGTGTACCCGAACAGTAACAAATATTATACAATTATCAGTATTTTCTTTTTCCTTGTGTTTCCTGCCCCGTTAGATAATTAAAATTTCACTTCCGTTTATTTTTAAGCTATCTATCTAACTGGGTGAACCCCTTTGCATGAAAAATTTTATAACAGCCGAGTAATTACAAGTATTTTAATGCGATTTTATCTTTTAAAATGTAAATTGGTATAACATAGCTACATATATTTAATGTATCATAATAATTTTGATAAAGTAAAAAAATGAATTTACTTTTACAAAAAAATAATATGGAATTTTCTGTTAAAAATATAGCAACACTTTTAAATGGTGAGATTGAAGGAAATCCCGATTTAATTGTTTCGTCTATTGCTAAAATTGAAGACGGAAAACCCGGTGATTTAGCATTTCTTGGCAATTTGTTATACGAAAAATATTTATATAAATCTAAAGCGTCAGTTATACTAATAAACAAAGATTTTGTTCCATCAAAGCAAGTTCGAACAACATTAATTCGTGTTGATAACGTATATCAATCATTCGCAACACTGCTCGAAACTTATCAAAAAATTATTAATCAAAGAAATGGAATTGAGCAACCTAGTTTTATCGAGCAAACTGCTAAATTAAGCGAAAATATATATATTGGTGCATTTACATATATCTCTAAAAATGTAGTAATTGGAGCCGATACAAAAATTTACCCAAATGTTTTTATTGGCGATAATGTAACAATTGGGAAAAACTGTATAATAAACTCCGGCGTTAAAATTTATAACAGTTGTGTTATTGGCAACGATTGTATAATTCACTCAAATACAGTTATAGGTGCCGATGGCTTTGGCTTTGCACCACAAAACGATTTAAACTATAAAAAAATTCCTCAGGTTGGGAATGTTGTTATCGAAGATAATGTAGAAATTGGTTCAAACACTTGTATTGACCGTGCCACAATGGGTTCAACATATATTAGAAAAGGAGTTAAACTTGATAATCTAATTCAAATAGCACATAATGTGGAAATTGGTGAAAACACTGTAATTGCTTCTCAATCAGGTATTGCCGGTTCATCAAAAATCGGAAAGAATTGTATGATTGGCGGTCAGTGCGGAATAACCGGGCATCTCACTATTGGAGATGAGGTTAAAATAGCCGCCCAATCTGGTATTGGTAGTAACATTAAAAAAGGTGAAATTATTCAAGGTTCACCTGCTTTCTCAATCAAAGATTATCAAAAATCTTATGTAATCTTTAAAAATTTGCCCCAACTTTACAAAAAGTTTTGCCAACTTCAACTCGAAATTAATTCATTAAAACAATCCATTCAGGAAGACGAGAAATAATAGCTAAAGATAAACAGCTTATAATTAGCCATTTCTCTTAATTTTTCTATTTTGCAGATATTATGTTTTTGTTTATTAAATACAAGGTATATCTTTGCAAAAAATAATCATTAATGATAGGCGAAAAACAAAGAACATTAAAATCGCCAGTTTCTCTTTCAGGAATTGGATTGCACACAGGCAAACCAGTGAATATTGTAATTAATGCTGCTCCTGTTAATCATGGTTTTATTTTTAAAAGGGTTGATGTTGAAGTACAACCAACTATTAAATCAATTATTAATAACGTTTCAGAAACATCGCGGGGAACTACTCTTAGTGAGAATGGAGTATCCGTAAATACTGTAGAACACTTACTTAGCGCATTATATGGGCTTGGAATTGATAATGCTTTAATCGAAATTGATGGGCCAGAAGTTCCGATTCTTGATGGAAGTGCTGGTCAAATTGTTGATGCAATTGAAAAAGCAGGAATTTTTGAACAAAGTGATTTAAAAGTTTATTTCGAAATTAAACAACCAATTAAATATACCATTCCCGAAAAAGGAATAGAATATCTTGCAATTCCCGATAACGATTATAATGTTACTGTTTTAATTGATTATAATTCTGATGTTCTAGTAAATCAATTTGCCTCTCTCGAAAATATTGAAAACTATAAAAATGAAATAGCACCTGCCAGAACATTTGTTTTTCTTCACGAATTGGAAATTTTAGCTGGTAAAGGACTAATTAAAGGAGGAAATTTAGAGAATGCCCTTGTTATTGTTGACAAAGATTTACCAAAAGAAGAATTAGACCATTTAGCCGATTTATTTCAAAAACCTCACCTCGACTTTTTACCACAAAAAGGTATTCTTAACGACACTTTGTTACGACACTCTAATGAACCTGCCCGACACAAATTACTTGATTTAATTGGCGACCTATCGCTTATTGGACTTCCAATTAAAGGTAAAATTATTGCTACAAAACCCGGACATAAAACTAATATTGAATTTGCACGTCTTATTCAACAACAAATAAAAAAAGAAAGACAAAAAAATAAAGCTCCTGTATTTAATGTTAACGCAAAACCACTACTTGATATAAACGAAATTAGAAAAAGACTTCCTCACAGATACCCGTTTTTATTAGTAGATAAAATTATAGAAATGAACGAATCATCAGTGGTTGGAGTAAAAAATGTTACTTATAACGAAGGTTTTTTTGTTGGACATTTCCCAAACGAACCCGTTATGCCTGGAGTTTTAATTATTGAAGCTATGGCTCAGGTTGGTGGAATTCTTGTACTTAATTCTGTTCCCGACCCCGAAAATTATACTACACTTTTCCTTAAAATTGAACAAGTTCGCTTTAAAAAGAAAGTTATTCCCGGCGACACATTGGTTTTTAAACTCGAATTAGCTGCACCATTTCGTAGAGGTATAGCCACCATGCATGGTACTGCTTATGTTGGCGATAGCATTGTTACCGAAGGAATTTTAATGGCACAAATTGCAAAAAAAGAAAAAATTTAAAAGAAAACATAATGAAACAACCATTATCTTATGTTCACCCCGAAGCAAAAATAGCTAATAACGTAGTTATTGAACCATTTGTAACAATAGATAAAAATGTTGAAGTTGGTGAAGGAACCTGGATTGGACCAAATGTTACAATTATGGAAGGTGCAAGAATTGGAAAAAATTGTAAAATTTTTCCTGGAGCCGTTATTTCAGCAATACCTCAAGATTTAAAGTTTTTAGGTGAACAAACAACTGCCGAAATTGGCGATAACTGTCTTATAAGAGAATTTGTTACAATTAACCGTGGTACTAAAGCAAGCTACAAAACTGTTGTTGGCAGCAATACACTTTTAATGGCTTATGTTCACATTGCTCACGATTGTTATGTTGGGAAAAATTGCATTTTAGCAAATAACGCAACCCTTGCCGGACACGTTATTGTTGAAGATTATGTAAACATTGGCGGATTAGTTGCTGTACATCAATTTGTGCATATTGGTGCACATGCTTATATTACCGGAGGCAGTCTTGTTCGCAAAGATGTACCACCATTTGTTAAAGCTGCCCGAGAACCATTAAGTTACGTAGGAGTTAATTCAATAGGTTTACGTCGTAAAAACTATTCGAACGAACAAATTCAGCAAATTCAGGAAGTTTATAGGCATTTGTTTTTAAGTGGACACAATATTAGTCAGGCACTCGATTATATTGAAAAAGAATTATCTGCTTCGCCCGAACGTGATGAAATTTTGTTATTTGTTAGAAATTCGACTCGTGGAATAATGCGTGGATACTCTAACGACAAAAACGAAGACATTGATTAATTTAGAGTCATTATAAAATGTCGGTACCTATATAAAAAATTCCAAATTCCAATCGTCAAATTCCAAATTCCTAAATCCTAATTCCAAATTCCTAAATCCTAATTCCAAATTCCTAAATCCTAATTCCAAATTCCTAAATCCAAATTCCTAAATCCTAATTCCTAAATCCTAATTCCAAATTCCTAAATCCTAATTCCAAATTCCTAAATCCTAATTCCTAAATCCAAATTCCTAAATCCTAATTCCAAATTCCTAAATCCTAATTCCAAATTCCTAAATCCTAATTCCAAATTCCTAAATCCTAATTCCTAAATCCTAATTCCTAAATCCTATCGTGTCGAGCCATCTTTTCAGAAAAAAAACACTTTCTTTAATTTTACACGATTCCGAAAATAAAAGTGGAACTCAATTAAGAAAAAGTCTGAGTGTTTTAGATTTAACAGCTCTTGGAATTGCTGCAATTATTGGAGCTGGCATTTTTAGTACAATTGGAACTGCAGCATCAAGTGGTGGACCATCAGTTTCATTATTATTTGTTTTTACTGCAATTGCCTGCGGATTTTCTGCAATGTGTTATGCGAGATTTGCATCATCAATTCCAATAAGCGGAAGTGCATATACTTATGCTTATGCTAGTTTTGGCGAATTGGTAGCATGGATAATTGGCTGGGATTTAATTATGGAATACGCAGTTGGAAATATTGCAGTAGCAATTTCGTGGAGCGATTATTTTACAAGTTTATTAACTGGCTTAGGCATTCATTTTCCAGAATTTATGTCAGTTGATTATTTAACAGCTTCGCGTGGATTTAACGAAGCTATAACACAAATTCAAAACGGACATGCTCTTTCATCTTTACCATGTTATATTCAGGAAGCATATAACGCATGGCTCACTGCTCCAATTATTGGTAATATTAAATTTATTGCCGATATTCCGGCATTTTGTATAGTTGCATTAATTGCATCGCTTGTTTATGTGGGCATTTACGAAACAAAAGTGGCAGGAAACATTATGGTTTTATTAAAACTCATAGTACTTTTAGTAGTAATTTCGGTTGGAGCATTTTATGTAAATCCAAATAATTGGTCACCATTTGCACCTAATGGATTTGCAGGTGTTATGAAAGGTGTAGCCGGCGTTTTCTTTGCCTATATTGGCTTCGATGCAATTTCAACAACTGCCGAAGAATGTAAAAACCCTAAACGCGATTTGCCTTTAAGCATGATTTTAGCTTTAGTTATAACAACTATATTGTACGTTGTTATAAGTTTGGTTTTAACAGGAATTGTAAACTCATCGGAGCTTAATGTTGGCGACCCGCTTGCTTATGCTTTTCAGAAAATTGGACTCACAAAATTTTCGGGTTTTATTGCTGTTGGTGCAATAATAGCAATGGCTGGCGTTTTACTCGTTTTTCAAATCGGACAACCACGTATTTGGATGAGCATGAGTCGCGATGGACTATTACCTCCTAAATTTGGCAAACTGCACCATCGTTTTAGAACCCCTGCTTTTGCAACAATTATAAGCGGTTTTATAGTTGCAATTCCTGCATTATTTATGAACCTTACCGAAGTTACCGACCTTACAAGTATTGGAACTTTATTTGCATTTGTTTTAGTTTCGGGCGGAGTGTTAGTATTAGACGACAAAAAAAGTAAAACAAAACTTGATGGAAAGTTTAAAATATTTTATATTAATTCAAGATATTTTCTTATTCCGATTTGGATAATAGTTCTTATTTGTTTATATATATTTAATAAACAAGGTTTTGAGCACCTGTTGAATTTTAACGATTATACAATAAACAATATTCCAAATGTGCTATTTGTTATAGTTGCAATTATTATTACTTTTTTTGCTGTTGTTCGCGGGTGGTCAATAATTCCTACGCTTGGCTTACTTACCAATCTTTATTTAATGTCGGAACTTGGTATTACTAATTGGTTAAGGTTTTTAATTTGGTTAATTGTTGGGTTAATAATATATTTTGTGTATAGTTTTAGACATAGTAAACTAAAAAACACATAACAGGAATTTAAAATTAATTTTCTTCTGGACTTCAATCCGATAGTGAGCGGATTATAGAAACACCTCTATTGATAAACAACCTTTTCTACAAAAACATTATTGCCCGAAAATACTTTTACTATGTAAATGCCTTTGGGGAAGGAAGAAATATTTATTGATTTAGTATTTAATTCAAAATTAGTTTGGTAAATTTTATTACCAAGGGTATTATAAATTTCTACTTTGTTTATATTATCTGAATCACCTGTTTTAGTTATAGTAAAAATGCCATTATTTGGATTAGGATAGATTTTAATTTCATTTTGTACAATTGATTCGTATGTTTTATTTTTTGGTAAAACATTATTTTTAATATTTGCTTCTACATCTGAGGAAGATGATTGGTTTTTCGTATTTGAATTTGCGATTATCATTTGTGTATTATCATCAGAACAATCTATAGGTTGTTTTATAGTAGCAAGAAAATCACATCCTGCAAGTGCTTCAAAACCCGGACCAAGAATAATTTCATTTTCAGCTTTTATAGTTACACTTGCCCCGGCATTTATAACATACGACAACGAAGAACATGGTGCAGTAAAAATATTTGTAGCTGCATAAAGATTTATCTCGCCCGAATTAACAATTCCGCTAACGCAATCGTTGTATGGAACACATTCAATAACACTGATTTTATATTTTGCTTCGCTTGAAATAAAAGTAAATTTATAATTTACTTTTATAAAATATGTCCCGGGTAAAAGATCTCTGATAGTAATTTTCGAAAATCCATTACCATTGCCGTCATCATCATAAGCAATTTGATTTAAGTTTGAATCATATAACCGCAATTCTGTATTAGGCAAAAATGTACTTGACTGGCTGGTAGCAATTTCAATTATTCCTGATGGATTATTACCTGTAATTACAAACTTCAGCCAGTCCACATCGCATACAGGTGATATACCATACTCCATGTGAAAAGAATGAGTTTGTTCGTTTGAAATACCAATTTGTATTTCACGAGCCATAAACTGGTTATTATCCGGCTCATAAATATCAAAACCATTTACCGGTGTTGCAGTCCATAAAATACCGCCTTTTGAAGAAGCGGCAAATATCATTAAGATTTTTTGCATGAATGTGAAATGAGATTCGCATTTTCCTAAATCATTATCACAACCATATCCCATAATGTTTCTGTGGTCAGGCTGATAGGTATCTCCTCTCCAATCTGTTTTAGAACCTGTATAATTACAAGAGTTATCAACATACGATGTTCCACAATAATAATCTGCAGGCGTATCAGATAAAAAATCACCCCGCATGCTACAGTCAGTATTATTTAAGCCAGGGAACCCACACGATGGACCAGGACAAAACCATACACAAAAAGGATTTCGGGTTACAGCTTCTCTAAGGCAAAGAAATCCGCTTGTACATTGGTTATTATTATTTAATCGTGGACCAAATTGATGTGTATGCATCAATGAAAGAAAATGCCCGGTTTCATGAGTAAAAGTAGGAGCGTTATTAAAATAACTAAGAAGGTCATTTGGATCGGGAGTAATAAGACCGAAATTGGTTTGATTTCTTCTAACAAATATAGCATAAGGCAAAAAAGGATATTGGATGCCGTCTGCTCCGTTAATCCCTTCAACTATGTGAATATTTAATGCAGCAGGTGTTTGATATATAGCATTTAATGCTATGGCATTAGTCATAGTCATATTGTTTAAAGCATCACTACCAATTTGCACATTAAATTCTTGGTTGCACAGTGCATAAAACCGAATAGGAACAGCATTGTCTCTGAATTGAAAATTCAGTACATCAATAATTCCTTGTAAACTTATATAAATATTAGGAAATAGAACATTCGGATTATTATAAACCCAGAACTGAACAGGAATTCTTATACCTGTATTTTCTACCCCATCTAACCCGAATAATTTTGATTTATATGTTGTAGTATCGGGGTTAAGACCGGGATGTAAAGCCCGTAAACTATCATAAAACTGAACTAAAAACCCATTGTTACCATACCATGGTAACGTATCTACGTATGCAGTATCAAAATCAGCAGTACCGCATTTTGTCCGTATTGTATCCTGTGCAAAAGAGAAAATATAACATTGCACAAAAATAATGAGTAAAATAGTTTTTCGGATTTTCATATTATTATTTTTTTAAAGTAATTAATTTTTATCGAAAGTAAATTTATTGAATTATTATTTTCTTTGATTGTGAGTCGCCATCACTTCTCCCACCTATACTGATAGTAATTATATATTGTTTGGAAATATTATAAACTCGTTGAACATTTTCACCATTATTAACTATTTGTGTGTCTCCCAATTGCCAAATAGTATATGTACTGCCACCGTCGTACTCGGAGCAGTTAGTAAATATTATAGTGTCCCCAACATTAACTGTTGATTTATTTACCGTGAAACAAGCAGTAGGGTTCGGTCGGTTACAACTTAAAACACATTGCACAAAAATAATGAGTAAAATAGCTTTTCGGATTTTCATATTATTATTTTTTTAAAGTAATCAATTTTTATCGAAAGTAAATTTATTGAATTGTAATTCTTTTTGTTTGCGTGTCACCGTCACTTCTCCCACCTGTTTCGATAGATACCGAATACTGACCAGCGATATTATAAATGTGCTGAACATTTTCACCATTATTAACTATTTGTGTGTCACCTAAATGCCATACAGTAGATGTGCTTCCGCCGTCGTAATCAGTGCAGTTTGTAAATATGATGGTGTCGCCAATATTAGCTGTTGGTTTACTAATTGTGAAACAAGCAGTGGGGTGAGGCCGGTTACAACTTATAGCACATTGCACAAAAATAATGAGTAAAATAATTTTTTGAATCTTCATATTATCATTTTTTTAAAGTCTTGTTTTCAAATAACCAATTTTTATTGAAAGTAAATTTATTGAATTGTAATTCTTTTCGTTTGAGCTACATAACATTGTTTCTCCCCCCCAATTTTAAACTCCACTAAATACTGCCCGGCAGCACTATATACGTGTTGTATATTTTCACCATTATTTATTATTGTTGTGTCTCCTAAATACCAATAAGTCACTGCACTCCACCAACCTTTATAATCGGAGCAGTTTGTAAAAGTGATAGTGTCGCCCACATTAGCAGTAGATTTATTAACCGTGAAACAAGCGGTAATGTGTGGTCGGTTACAACTTAAAATACATTGCACAAAAATAATGAGTAAAATAGTTTTTCGGATTTTCATATTATCATTTTTTTAAAGTCTTGTTTTCAAATAACCAATTTTTATTGAAAGTAAATTTATTGAATTGTAATTATTTTCGTTTGATGTACACTACATTGTTTCTCCCCCCCAATTTTTAACTCCACTACATACTGCCTATCAATACTATATACGTGTTTTATATTTTCACCATTATTAATTATTGTTGTGTCTCCTAAATACCAAGTAGTTTTTGTACTCCAACCATCGTAATCGGAGCAGTTTGAAAAGATGATAGTGTCGCCAATATTAGCAGTGGATTTATTAACCGTGAAACAAGCGGTAGGGCACTTCGGTCGGTTACAACTTAAAATACATTGCACAATAATGACGAATAAAATAATTTTTAAATTCTTCATGTGCATTATTTTTTTATGTTTCGAATTTCTTTTTTCAGCAATTCAATTTGTATATTTTTTTCTTTGTTTTCTTTTATTAACAGTTCAACTGTTTGTTCAAGTTTCTCTATCCTTTCGTCATGATTGTAGAGGTAAAGTTCGTGATCTTCCACATTCTGCCATATGCCCTGAGTTAAATTGTTAAGCGAAAATTCTGTTTTATCTTTCGCAGATTCTATATTAAGTAAATGACCTTGTGTAAGCACTTTTTGTTTTCTTAGTTTCATAGAAAACATAGGGTAATTTTTATCAAAAACAAAATCACAACCTGTTAAATTAACTCTTACCTCACAAGCTTTAATTGTGCCATTTACCTCTAATTCGTAATTTAAAGGATTTGCTCCAATGCCAACATTTCCATTAATAAAAGTATTTCCATCAACAGCTAATTTGTAACCGGTTGGTGGATTTGTTCCAATCCCAACATTTCCAGCAATTTTCGCATTACCTGCAACATTAACATAACCATTATTCCCAATAGCTAATCTTTGAGTTAATGTTGAATTTGAATAACTATTACTCTTAAAAACCAATGCACCACCTACGTTTGAGATGTCCCAATTTGTATAATCTAGATAATCAGGAGGCTCGTGTTCTTCATCATCCTCTATCTGTTCGGTTTGTTCTAATCTTATTGAAGGTGGTGGTTCTCCATTTGAACTTGTAATATGAAGTTTTGCTAATGGAGTTGTTGTTCCAATCCCAACTTTTCCAGTATTATGATAAATATCTGTACCATTTGAAGATTGCCACAATTCAATACCTATACTTGCTGGTGTAACAGAAGATAAAATACCATTATCGCCAACCTGAACAAGATTATTTGTTCCGGTGGGTGCAGCTATATTTAATATACGTACATCGCCTCCTACAACATCGAGTTTTGCACCTGGCGTAAGAGTTCCAACACCGACTTTGCCATCTTGTAAAATAGTAATTGCAGGTTGTATCAATGTGGGATTTGTAAAAGTCAATATATTATCGGGCAAAGCAGCAATATCCCACAAAGATATACCGGAGGTGCAGCCGTTTTGAATAGGTGGTGTATAATTATATTGCAAACGCAATGTTGTTCCTGAATTTTCGCAATTGCTTAAAACATGTAATGTTGCCTCTGGATTATTTGTTCCAA
>MENF01000212.1 GCA_001769035.1 Bacteroidetes bacterium GWA2_32_17 | reverse complement strand
ACTCCTTGATTTTCAAAACTTCGCAAGCCTTGTCATCGAACTTTATATTCCAGACTCTTGACTTTATGGACAGACACTAAATAGATAATTGACTTATACCCGAACAGTAACTAATATTTAAACCCTACATTCCTCGGGGTAACAAAAAAAATATTTAACTACATTTTTCGAAAGTGTTTGTAAATTAAGCATATCCGAAGCATCAGTTATGTCCTTTATTTCGCCCGACTTAAATAATATATTTATATGGTCGTCGGTAGCATTATATGCATTGTTAGTTGCAAAATCGGTAAAAACAAAATATTTTGCATCGTCTTTTGAAATATTCAGTTTTTTTGAAGCATTATTCAAATATTTTTCGATTTTGTTTTCGTCAAATTTAGAATTTTGCATCTCAATTTTTAGCAATTGCCTATTAACAAATCTGCTACAAAGCTGCGAGAGTACTTCATCATTGCAATCTGCCCAAAGCTTGATGTAAGAAAGTAAATCGTTATCATCGAGTTTTGCAAATTGCTTTAACACTTCCGGTTCGTTACGGAAATCATTTTCAGAATATTTATTTTTAAAAAAGTTAAATAATGCAGGAGGCATTTGCAAACTGTAATTATTATTTATCAGCTCTTTAGCTCTTTTAATAATATGTATAAGCATTTGTTCTGCTGCGAGTACCGTTTTATGAAGATATACTTGCCAATACATTAATCTTCGTGCTATTAAAAATTTTTCGATAGAATAAATTCCCTTTTCTTCTACTACCAATTTGTCGTCAATAACATTGAGCATATTAATTATTCTATCGCTTCCAATTACGCCTTCCGAAACTCCTGTAAAAAAACTGTCGCGTTTAAGATAATCGAGTCTATCCATATCAAGTTGACTTGAGATTAGTTGGTGAAGAAAGTTTTTTTTGTATTGATTTTTAAAGATTTCTATTGCAAGCGATAGTTCTCCATCAAACTCTTTATTTATTCTTTCAATAAAAATTTCGGAAATAGTTTCGTGTTTAATATTCTCAATAAGAACATTTTCGAGTGCGTGTGAAAAAGGACCGTGACCAATATCGTGTAATAAAATCGCCGCACAAACTGCATTTGCTTCATCTTCATTAATAAAAAACCCTTTGCTTCTGATTACATTTATTGCAAGATTAGTAAGATGGTTTGCTCCTAATACATGTTGAAATCGTGTGTGCGTTGCTCCCGGATAAACCAAAAAAGCCAAACCAAGCTGACGAATTTGTCGTAATCGTTGAAACCATGGATGTTCTACTATACGATAATTTGTTGCTTGTGGCATATTAATAAACCCGTAAACAGGGTCGTTTATTATTTTAATTTTTGTACTCATAAATCGTAAATCATTAATTACGCCAAAGCAAGTGCGGCTATACTTAATTTTATTCCTTCTGTGTTAATAATAGATTGAGCACAAGCTTCGAGTGTTGCACCTGTTGTTACAACATCATCTACTAAAAGTGCATTTTTGTTTTCGAGTTTTTGTGGTTCTTTAAGTTCAAAAATTGATTCAACATTTTGCCATCGTTCTATTCTCGATTTTTTTGTTTGTGTTTGTGTTGAAACATTACGCACAACGTTATTTGCCTGTACTGCAATCCCCATACTTTCGGCTATACCATTGGCAATGCATTCTGACTGATTGTATCCTCTTTTGTGCTGGCGTTTTGGGTGTAAAGGAACCGGAATAACAACTTCAATATTTTTATATAAATCGGATTTTTTAAGCTCAAACCCCAATTGTCTGCCTAATTCAACGCCAACATCTTTTCGCCCTTTATATTTTAACAGATGCAACAACTCCTGAAATCGTGAACCTTTTTGAAACCGGAAAAGTGCAGTAGCATTTTGAATATTAACCCTTCCCCAAAAAATCTGACTTACCGGATTATCGTGTTGATTATGAAAATTTGTTCGCGGTAAGTCGGCTAAACAATGTGTACAAATAATTTGTTCGTTTGTAACCAATCTTTGTCCACACGATGCACATGTGTTTGGATAAAATAGTTGAAAAAAGTCGGAAAAAAGATTAGGCATATCGAATTGTTTGTTTGCCAAAATTAATAAAAATATTAGTGAATAAATTATGCCACCAAAAAAATATGCCATAAATTACACGAATTTATTCGGAATTAAATTTAATCATTACTATTTTCGAGATTTGCGGTAATATAAAATATGAATCATATTATTCATTAATTATTACTTTTGATTTTTGATTTTTTAACGATTTTATAATATGATTACGAGCAAATCAGCAATAATAACAAAGCTTCCAAATGTTGGAACAACAATTTTTACAGTAATGTCGTCGTTGGCAAACGAATACAATGCAATTAATTTGTCGCAGGGATTTCCAAATTTTCCTGTTTCCGATGAATTAATTTCATTGGTAAATCAAAATATGAAAAAGGGCTATAATCAGTATGCCCCAATGATGGGTATTAAAGAATTACGCGAAGTTATTTCTGAAAAAACATATAATTTGTACAATGTTAAATATAACCCTGATTCAGAAATAACTGTAACTTCTGGTGGTACTGAAGCTATTTTTGATGCAATTACGGCTGTTGTTAAAACAAATGACGAAGTAATTGTTTTTGAACCGGCTTATGATTGTTATGTACCTGCCATTGAACTAAATGGCGGGATACCTGTTTATATTTCGTTAAAATATCCCGATTACAAAATTGATTGGAATGAGGCAAAAAATAAAATTACTCCCAAAACAAAACTAATTATAGTTAACACTCCGCATAATCCTACTGGTGCTGTATTAGACGAAAACGATTTAAAACAATTAGCTAACATTGTTCAAAACACAAACATTTTTATTATTAGCGATGAGGTTTATGAGCATATTATTTTTGATGGATTAAAACATAATTCATTAATAACAGTTCCTGAATTACAACAACGTAGTTTTATTGTCAGCTCTTTTGGTAAAACATTTCATGCTACGGGCTGGAAAACCGGATATTGTGTTGCTCCTAAAGAACTTACAGTAGAATTTAGGAAAATTCACCAGTTTGTAACATTTAGCACATTTACTCCTTTGCAATATGCACTTGCCGATTTTTTAAAAAACCCGGCAAATTACAATGGACTTCCAAAATTTTACAAAAAAAAGAGAAACATTTTTCTTAATTCAATAAAAAAATCAAAGTTTATTTTTGTGCCTTCAAAAGGTTCGTATTTTCAGAATCTCTGCTATTCAGAAATTAGCGATGAGCCTGATTACGATTTAGCAATTCGATTAACAAAGGAAATAGGTGTGGCATCAGTTCCGCTTTCGGCTTTTTATCACGATAAAAAAGACGAAAAAATACTTCGTTTTTGTTTTGCCAAAGATGATGAAACATTAAATAGAGCAGGTGAAAGGTTGGCAAAACTCTGATGTTATTGAGAGTCTGTCTATAATGTCCGATTTACTCACAATTTATTTTATCTCTAAAGGTGTTCGTGATATCGCTTCGCTAAGTTTTTCGTAATGCCCCAGTACGCTTCGCTACGGGGTCATTCCGTCATTGTTTGTGAGGACACAAACAATGGCAGACACAAACAATGGCTTGAGGTTTTTCAAAACTTCGTATGCCTCAAACTCGAACATTATAGTTCAGACACTGACTTTATGGACAAGCACTATGTAGTGTTTGCAAGAAGACGCAAAAATTCCTATCGGTATTACTGACTTTAATTTATTAGCAATTTAAATCCTTTTCCATGAACATTAATTATTTCAATAGTAGGGTCTTCTTTTAGCAGTTTACGGAGCTTTGTTATATAAACATCCATACTTCGGGCATTAAAATATGTATCATCTAACCATATTTTTTTTAATGCATAATTACGGTCTAAAACGCTATTTATATGTTGACATAACAACAGTAACAAATCCGATTCTTTTGTAGTTAATTTACTTGTTTTATTATCAAATATTAGATTTTGTTTATTAGCTTCAAAAACATATTTGCCTAATTGATAGGCAGTTTGCTCTTGATTAAATGTTCCTTTAGTGCGTCTAAGTACGGCTTCAATTCTAAACAAAAGTTCTTCCATACTAAATGGTTTTGTTATATAATCATCGGCACCAATTTTAAAACCTTCAACAACATCTTCTTTAAGAGTTTTAGCTGTTAAAAATATTATTGGAACTTCTGTATTAATAAGCCTAATATCCTGTGCTAATGTAAACCCATCTTTAATGGGCATCATTACATCTAAAATACAAATATCGTACACATTGTTTTTAAAACTTTTTAATGCCACTTCGCCATTGGGGAACAAATCGGTATCGTAACCTTTGGCGTTTAAATATTCTTTTAGAAGATGACCTAAATTTTGGTCGTCTTCGGCAAACATTACTTTAGCTTTTGTTTCTTTCATATTTTTTGATGTTTAAATGGTAAATATATAATAAATTCTGAACCTTTATTTAATTCGCTTTCAACTTTAATAGAACCGTCGTGAGCTTCACAAATAATTTTTACGTAGCTTAATCCCAATCCAAAACCTTTTACGTTATGAATATTTCCGGTATGAACTCTGTAAAACTTTTCAAAAATTCGTTTTTGGTCTTCACTGTTTATTCCTAATCCATTATCTTTTACAGATATATACATACCTTTAATGGCGTCTTTTGTAGAAACAACAATCAGTGGTTCTTTATCGCAGTATTTTATTGCATTTTCGAGTAAATTTAAAAGCACAGTTGATAAGTGAACTTCGTCGCCTTCAACAAATAATTTTGTGGCTTCGAGTTTAGTTGTTAATGTTCCTCCCCGTTTTTTAACTTGAATATTAAAGTTGTTGCAAATGCCAGATATTAAATAATGTATATCAATATTTTCAATTCTAAATTTAAAATTGCTCTGTTCAAAAATTGCCATTTGTAAAACTTTTTCAACCTGATAACCTAAACGTTTACTTTCTTCTTCAATTATTACAGCAATGTTATCGAGGCTTTTAAAATCTTTGTCAACCGATTTATCTTTAAGCATTTGTGAAGCAAGCGAAATTGTTGAGATAGGAGTTTTGAGTTCGTGAGTCATATTATTAATAAAGTCGTTCTTCATTTCGGAAAGTTTCTTTTGCTTTAAAATTATAACAAGGGTAAGAGTATAAGAAAATATTACGATTAAAATAAGTAGAATACTTGATGTACTCATATATCCCAGCGACTTTACTATAAAATTATCTTTTTTAGGAAAATACAAATGTAAAAAGTATGAAGAAGAAAATAAATCGTTAGGGAAAAGCTGAATTTTATATATATCCTTTGAGTTTGGATTATAGTTAATGCTCGAATAGACAATTTTACTTTCGTTGTTCTTTACTGCAAATTCGTACGAAATATTTACTCCCTGATTTTTAAGTTCAGATTCGATAATTGCGTTTAAAATTGATTTATCTAATCTTTTTGAAATATCTTCGTTAAAATTTAGCAGTTTGTTTACAATTTTTTCGACAAATAATGTTTTGTTATTCATTTTGTTTTTTAATTCTTTGCCAATATCAATCTGGCTAATATCGTTGCAAAAATTTTCGGGTTTACATTTGGATATTATTTTGTTAAAAATAACAGAATCACCATTTAATATCGTAATCTTTGTGTTTGAATGAATATTTTTCGCTTTGTTAAATAAAACTGATTGACGAGATACAGCAATCCGATTTCTTGCTGAATCGAAAAGCATAGCATTATTGTAAAATTCGGGAATGTTTTGTGAGCCGTTATTTAGCGAAAACATTTCGTTTGAAATTTCAATAATTGTTTCTCTCGATTCGGCTCTTTTGCAAATTTCGGTGAGGGCTTGTGTAACTTGCTGACTAAAGTGGTCTTCTTTAACCTTATAAGCATTTTTAAGCCAATAGCCTTGCAAAATTACCAATGCTATTAAAGCAAAAGTCATTATTACTATTAAAATCCAAATCAATCGTTTTGGCATAGGTACAAAGATACAATCTTTATTAAGCTATAAATATTTAGATTAACACTCTTTAACATCGCTTAAAACTCGTTAACTATAATATTGTTTAATTTTGGTTGTTGAATTTTTCAATAAGTTATGTTTTAGGTTAGGGAGAGGAAGAATGAAAATTCTTCCTTTTCTTTTTTATAGTAATATGTAGTATAGCAACATCATAATCAGATTGGTAAATCTCAATACTTGCAAATAAATATAATAACCGATCAGATTCAAGGCATTAGAAGTTTATAAAAATCTCACCGCCTTAGGTAGTTCCTTCCCAATCAATTGCATCTGACTTTTGATATTTTGGTTAAATCCTTTGATTTGCAAGGCAATTTGAGTTACCAACGCTTCAGCATGATATTGGTAACAAACTATAGTTTTATGTCATCCGCTCGCTATCGGATCTGAACGAAGTGAAAAATCTATTTCATTATTAAGAATAGATGTTTCGCTAATCACTCAACACGACAAAAAAATGAAATCTATACATTATTAACAATGCCAGAATTTTATTAGTTTTGCATTGCAAAACTTTACAAATTCTAATTCGTGACACTCTGAAGTGAACCTAACTTAAACAAAAAATCAAAAATCGTACATATTACTCAAAACAAATAAAATTTGTACAGAAGTACCTTTCCCCGGTGTCGAATTTATGTGAATTTTACCATGAAGAGCTTTAATTCTGTTTGTTAAATTTGCTAATCCATGACCATGTGCTTTTTCTGGATTTTGCTGCTCTTCTAAATTAAATCCTACTCCATTATCGGAATATTTTAGCCATAAATTATCTTCAATTTGTTCAACAACAAGTTCAATGGTTGATGCGCAAGAGTGTTTTAAACCATTGTTAATTAATTCTATTCCAGAGCGATAGATGGTTGTTTCAATTACTGCACCAAATCTATCTTGATTTAATTTACAGTTAAAATTTATATTAGTTTTAACATTTAACGTTAATTTATTTACAAAAGCTCGGAATGCTTTTTCGAGCCCATAATCGCTTAATGTTGTGGGCATTAATGAATTTACAGCAACTCTTATATTTTTTATTGAATCATCAATGATTTCTGAAATAGAACTTGTTAATTCGCCTCTTTCTTTAATGTTTTTTTCTGGGTTTTTCAATAAATTTATAAAAAGTTTAGCTGCCGAAAGTAACGGTCCCAAATCGTCGTGCAGACTTTCGGCAATTATTTTTCGTTCGTGTTCTTCGGCTTTTATTGTTTTAGTAATTAATTCGTTTTCTAACCTTTTATATTCCGAAATATCGCGTACCGTAGCAATAATTTTAAATTGCTCTACCGAATTAAAAAACACTTTTTTAGCATTAATAAGGCAAATTTTAGGTGTCATTTTTGGGTTTGTTTTTATTAAAGCTTCGGCATTTATTAAATGTCCAGTTTTAAAAAGTTGGCGGTAGTGTTTTTTCCAATCACTGCCAATCATGTATAATTCAGACACATAACGATTAATTGTATTTTCTTTTTCCAGTCCTAAAATTGATTTTACCGAGGGACTAATTTCTTCAACAATAAAATCTTTTGAAATTACAAGATAAATATCCTGAACATTGTTAAAAATATTTCTAAACTGTTCTTCTCTTTTTATTATTTCATTTTGATAATCTTCGATTTTCTTTTTCGATTCATAACGTTCTAACGATTTCACTAAAAGTGTTGGCAAGTTGTTAGAAAATCCGACATCTTTTATAATAAAGTCATAAGCACCAAGTTGCATCATTTTAACAATTAGCTTCTGGTTGCTGTGTCCTGTAATAATTATAAATGGAAATTTAATATTTCCTTCTGAAAGTTCGTTTATCAGTTGTTCGCAATTTATATCGTCTAATTCATAATCGAGTATAGCAAAATAGTCGAGATTAGATTTAATAAATTCTTTGGCTTCGTTTCCCGAATAAACGCTTTGAGAATAAAATCCTGCAGTTTTTAAATTAATAGCAATTAACGAGTTAAGAGAATAGTCGTTTTCGACAATTAAAATTTTCTGATTTCTTACATCTGCCATGATTAATTTATGTTTTCAGTCCATTTATAAACTTTATCGTTTCTTCTAACTAATAAGTTTGTAAAAATACTGCAAATTGTACCTTTTTTTACTATGTTTACAGAAGTTTTATCATTTAATCTTATTTCATTAATTTTAATTTCAACAATTCCGGTTGATGGACCAATTATTAAAATGTCATCTTTTACAGCTATTTCGCCGGTTTCAATTAATATCTCGGCAACCGAAATGTTTTTAAAGTAATTTGTTATTTTGCCAATATAAACTTTTCGTTTGGTAGCCGACGAACCATAATTTTTAGTCCATTCGCCTAATTTTGTACCTAAATAATATCCATCCCAAAAGCCACGATTGTAAACAGTTTTAAGTTTAGCGAACCATGTTTCAATGTTTTCTTCTGTAAAATTGTTTAATTTCCATGCTTCAACTGCTTCGTGATAACATTCAGTAACAATTTTCACATATTCGGGAGCACGTGCTCTGCCTTCAATTTTTAATACTGTAACTCCTGCATCAAGAATTTTATTTAAAAAATGAATTGTACATAAATCTTTTGGCGACATAATATATTCATTCTCTATATCAAGTTGATAATCACTTCCTTTTTCGGTAACTGTATATCCGCGACGGCAATTTTGCAAACAACTTCCACGATTTGCAGAGTGATTGTTTTCGTGTAAACTTAAATAGCATTTTCCGCTTATTGACATACATAATGCACCGTGCACAAAAATTTCGATTTTCACTTTATTGCCTGATGGTCCGCATAAATTTTCCTTATTAACTTTTTTGCAAATTTCGGCAGCTTGCTCAATGGTAAGTTCGCGTGCAAGAACCATTACATCGCAATATTTTGCAAAAAATTTAACAGCTTGGTAATTGCTGATATTTAGTTGAGTTGATGCGTGAATTTCAATTCCAGCAGATATTCCACATTCAATTGCTGCCATATCGCTGGCAATTATTGCGTTAACTCCAGCTTTTTTTGCAGCAATTATAAGTTCTTGCATTTCTGCAATTTCATTATCATAAATTATTGTGTTAACAGTTATGTAACTTTTAACATTATGCTCATTACATATTGTTACAATTTTATTTAAATCGTCAACAGTAAAATTAAATGTTGATTTTGATCGCATGTTTAAATTACCGACACCAAAATAAACAGAGCCAGCTCCGCCTTGTATAGCAGCCATTAAGTTTTCGAAAGAGCCAACTGGCGACATTATTTCGATGTTTTTTTTATTACTCATTTTGCATTAATATAAATGAAATACATGGAAATAAACAGAAATAAACAGAAATATTTTGATTGTAAGTTGAATTTTTAATTTCCCTATAACCTCACCCCCAACCCCTCTCCAAAGGAGAGGGGAGTTGGATTTGTGAATTCAAATTATTTAGTTTTCTGTTATAATTTCTATTTTAAAGTTCAATTCATTTCATTTGTTTTTCTTTCCAATATTTATTTATATGTTTAGTTATTAAGTTTATATCTAAATCATTCATGCAACTAAAATGTTTTTTTGGACATTGTTTAAATCCAATTTTTGTACATGGGCGACATTTTAAATTTTTAACCTCAACAATCTCAGAAAGTTCATTTTTAACATAGGGATACATGCCAAACTCTGGAACAGTATTTCCCCATAACGAAATAATTGGTTTTTGAAACGCAGATGCAATGTGCATTAGTCCTGTATCATTTGTTATAATAACTTTAGCTTTTTTTACGAGCGATGCCGACTGATTAATATTAAATTTTCCACAACTATTAAAAACATTTTTTGTTTTACAGTCGGTTATTACTTGTTCGGCTTCTTCAACATCTTCTTTGCCACCTAACAAAACAACGGGATAATTAATTTTATTTATTATTTCAATAATTTTTTTAGTTGGAAGTTTTTTAGTGAAATGTTTTGCTCCAATAACAAAACCCACATATCCTGATTGAAGAAATTCGGGCAAATTTTTTATATCAACTTCATCGGCTGGCGGAATAAAATAATCGAGACCTTTGTTGTCATTTTTAACATCAAATATTTTAACAGTTTCTAAATATCTGTCAACAATGTGTACGTTTGGAAGTTTGTTTATTTTAAAATTTACCAACAGCCATTTTTCTACATTTAACTTGTTAAACTTGAAACTTAATATTCCAATTCGATTTTTTACTCTTTTGGTTCGCAAGTTATTATGAAGGTCAATTATATAATCGTATCGTTCTTCTTTAATTTCTGATATTGTTTCTAAAAAGTCTTCTTTAAGGGTTAAAACTTTATCAATATAAGGGTTTGACAATAAAATAGATGCAAATGCCGGTTTTGTTAAATAATGCACTTCGACATCTTCAACCTGTTGCTTTAAACAACGAATTACGGGAGTTGTTAAAACAATATCCCCAATGGAGCTAAATCGAATTATTAAATATTTAACTTTAGTCATAAAAATTCCACGAAATTCCAAATTTTAATATTCTTGGTGTTTGAGGATAATGAGGTGCTGTAAAATAATTTGCAGCCATTAACGAATAATTTACGTGTTCAATTTTAAAAAATATTCTTGCTCGTTTCCAGTTAAAATTCAAAAAAACATCAACATAAGGATAACCACCTGTTTGTCTTTCATTTTGCAGTGCAAATTGGCATGTAGCCGGCACATATTCGGGGGCAAAATATTTTGTGAAATAAAAAACTTCTGTGCCAAACTGAACATGAAGCACTTTTTTAAATATCAAAAACTGGTAAAAAAACGAATGAACTCCAACAAATAATGGTAATGGCAAAATACTATCATTTGACGATTGCTGAAATACTGCACGATTATTAAAATGAAAATGACCTAATTTAAAATTTTTGTACAACGTTGCCGACATTATTTTTATAGTGTGATTTTGCTGTTTTGGTAATGTCAAAGTATCGAAATAAACATAATTTTTTACTGTATAAAAGTTTGCCGAAAATCCAGCATTATAGAACTTGTCGTTAAAAGAGAACATTGAAAATGAAAATGCTGAATTTACAAAATTATTATTCCATTTAAAGTTATTTGAATAATAATGATTTTCGTAATAAGCGACATTCTTAGTAAAATATCCAGTATTTAAAACAAATTGTAAAGTGTCTCTAAAATGCTGAAATTGATATAATATTTTACCTTCAAATTTATTGTTGCTTTTTAAATAACCATTTAACCATTGTTCTATTGTAAAATATCCGTTAACTTTTTTTCCATTTGTTTTATAAACAGATGCTTGAATGCCATAACTGTTTAAAAGAGTATCGGAGTAATAGTAATAATAATTGCGTTGATTGTAATTTAACCCTAATAAAAATGCTGTTTTTAGGGGATTATTTTCGGTTAAAACTAATGATAAATTTTGAAATAAAGTTTCGGACTGTGTGGAATCTTTTGTGGCTGTACTATCTACATAAATATCTGAATAATAACCATAAGGAATATCGGTATAAAGTTTTTTAAACCATTGATAACGTGTTGTAGATTGAATTTCAAAAATACTATTATATTTAATATTGGCAGTATCGGTTGAATCTGTTTTTCCGGTTAAAGAAATAATTTGATGTAAAAATCCTTCGCGAAAAACAACGGTGTTTTTAGCGTTATTTAATCGTACGTTTAAGTTTTCGGGTTTATAAAGCGAATCAATAATGTAATAATCATGCTGAATGCCACCATTTTCTACTAATCTAAATTTTTCGATATTAAAATACGCCTGAAGTTTATATTTGTTTCTTAAGTAATTAGTTGAAAGCCGAAAGCTATTATTTCTGTTTTCTTGTTTTAAATAATACCCAGTAGAATTATGTCCGTTTGCTCTAAAACTAAAATTCAAATACTTGTTTACATTTTGTGTGTGCAAAATGTTAATGTATTGCTCACCTTTATCTTTTGATGCTCCGGCTGCAAAATTTATTCTTGTATATGGCTTGTGTGTGTTGTAAAAAACGTGCCTGTCTGATGAATAATAAACTTTTAACGATTTGTAAAATAGGGGATATTCTTCATTACTATTCGAATATGTTAAAGGAAAGGTTGCCGAACCACTATTCCCAAGATTTGCTATAAAATTATTTCGAAGTGGTAAATAATTTTGATTGCTTGTAATTTGAGTGTCAGCTTTTTCGTTTTGCATGCCGTTCCAAGCGTTTTCGAATGACCATAATTTTACAATCCGATAACTATCTGATTGAGTAGTACTATCGGCTTTTTGAGCTTCAAGTTTTACGCATAAAAAAGTAAAAAACAAAAGAATATTAAATATCTTCATAAATTTTATCAATCACAATATTTCGCATCTGTTTTTATAACACGATGATTATTAATAAGGTTCTTCGCTATCCCTTCGTCAAGCTCAGGGCAAACAGTTCAGAATGACAAAAAGCATTAATATTTAGCGAATTGTTATTCCAAAAAATTGTAAAACTAAAAACATACCGATAATTTAATTACAAAGATGAATCCAGCCTAAAAAGGTATGGGAACAAAAATACAAAAAAAATGATTCGTTTATCTGTTAACAACTCTTATTTTTAAAGCACAGATATTCAAAATGTTATATTCCTGCTAATATTATCAATACTGGAGTATTTAAGTAACATACATGAAATAAGCTCCTAAGCGTTGCTATAAAAGATTTTAAATCCTCATCCCGCAAAAAGCGGGATTACGGTTTAAAATTTTTATGCGTTTTGTAGGAATTTGTTTTCTACACATTACTAACCAAACAAAATAAGCGTTTTTTGTAGTGTCTAATTTTAGAATGAAACTTAGGAAATGCAAAAGGAGCTACAACTTTTATTGTGGTAACTCCTTGATTTTCTGGTGGAGAATAGGGGAATCGAACCCCTTACCTCTTGCCTGCCAGGCAAGCGCTCTAGCCAAATGAGCTAATCCCCCAATTAAAAAACGTAATGCAAAGTTAAATTTTTTATAATTAATTTCACTAGTGTCTGTCTATAAAGTCCGCTGACTGCGTTATGCTCGTTTTGAAAACAGTCATTTACATTAGTAAACTCCTTGATTTTCAAAACTTCGCAAGCCTTGTCATCGAACTTTATATTCCAGACTCTCGACTTTATGGACAAGCACTAATTATTGAACCAATCTTAAAAATTCTTTAGGAATGGGTAAATCAAATAACATTTTCTTATTTGTTACAGGATGAATAAATTGTATCGAAGCGGCATGTAACCCCAATCGCTTAATTGGGTTGTGAGTTGCTCCATATTTAATATCGCCAACAACAGGGAAACCTAAATCGAAAAAATGAACTCTGATTTGATTTTTACGTCCTGTATCAAGCCTAGCTGTTAAAAGTGAATAATCGCTATTTTGTTTTTCAACTTTATAATGAGTAATTGCTTTTCGTGAATCATTGTCGGGTGTTTTAACAGAGTACATTTTGTACATTTTATTTTCTTTTAACCACGAAGTAATTGTACCCTCTTTTTGTTCAACAAAGCCCTCAACAACAACCGAATAAGTTCGTTCAATAATCATTTCGTGCCAATTTTGCTGAAGTTTAATTTTTACATCTTGGTTTTTTGCAAAAATCATTACTCCCGAAGTTTGTTTATCTAAGCGATGAACAATAAAAATACGTAAACGTGGATTTTTTCTTTTAACATATTCAGAAAGTAAACTGTAAGCTGTTTTTTCAATTTCTTTTTGTGTGGATATTGAAAGTAAACCTGCTTTTTTATCAATAACAATAATGCTTTCATCTTCAAACAAAATTTTAATTTTCGAAAAAACAATATCTTCCTGCTTTGGTTGTTCATTAACAGCTACAATTTGCTTAATTTGAAGTTGTTGAGTAAAATATGTTGTAGTTTCGTTATTAACAGTAACAAGCTTTCTTTCTATTAATTGCTTTATTTTGTTACTTCCCTTATTCGGAAATTGTTTTCTCAAAAATTTTATAAGTGTAGCAGTTTCATCAACAACAAATCTTAATTGTTTAGGTTTTATCAATTCACTGGCTATATGTTTTTTAGTGCTTCTCAAAAATAAAAAACAATTATCTTTTATTACGACCGCTAAAATTTCTAAAATTTCTAGTAGCTCTATATTCTCTATTGCTACTCGTATTTTGATCTGATTCGCGTGCTATTTCAATAATTATTTTTCTATTGTTAGCAAGTTTACCATTTAACGATTTTAAAACTGTTTCGGTTGAGTTTTTATCAACACCAAACAAAGTGAAATATGGTCTTAAATCGGCTCTTCCAATTGCTATGCTTCTGTCTTGTGTGTAATCGTTAACCATTCCAATAAGTTTTCTAACATCTAATCCATCGGCAGAGCCAATGTTTATGCGTAAAACTGTAAATGCCGATGCTTGCCTGATTGTTGCTCTTTTTCTTTCACCTCTTTCTGATAATTTCTCGCCAGATTTTTCCCTTCTTACTTCAATATTCAAATCCGGAGCTTTTTTATAATAATCTAAAAACCTATTAAATTCTAATGAAACAAATCGTTTAATTATATCTTCTTTATCTAAATGTGATAATTGTTCATAAACTGCAGGAAGAAATGTGTTTATTTCATTCTCATTTACTTCAACGTTTTCCATTTTGTTAACCATATTTATAAGTTGTTTGTAACAAATATCTTTGCCACCAGGTATATGCATTTGCTCAAACTTATGTCCAATCATTTTTTCGATTTGAAAAATTCTGAATTTTTCTTTCACATGAATTAACGAAATAGAAACTCCGGTTTTTCCTGCCCTGCCTGTTCTTCCGCTGCGATGTGTATAAATTTCATTATCATCAGGCAAATTATAGTTAATAATGTGAGTTATGTTATCAACATCTAAACCTCTTGCTGCAACGTCGGTAGCAACAAGTATTTGCAAAGTTTTATTTCTGAAACGCTGCATTGCATAATCGCGTTGACTTTGCGAAAGGTCGCCATGAAGAGCATCTGCATTATAGCCATCTTTCATTAATTTTTCGGCTATTTCGGCAGTTTCTAAACGGGTTCTGCAAAAAATAATTCCGTAAATTTCGGGATAAAAATCAACAATTCTTTTTAATACAAGATAACGGTCTCTTGCATTTATTAAGCAATATTGATGGCTAACATTTTCAGCTCCAGCATTACGTTTGCCAATTGTTATATTAACAGCTTGTTTCATGTAATTTTTAGCAATTAAAGCAACTTCGTTCGACATAGTAGCTGAAAAAAGCAATGTTCGTCTGTCTGTTGGCGTTTTTTCTAAAATAGTGTTAAGGTCTTCGGTAAAACCCATGTTAAGCATTTCGTCGGCTTCATCTAAAACTACTGTTTTAACATTATTCAATGAAACTTTTTTACGACGGATAACATCATTCATTCTACCTGGAGTTGCAACAATTATTTGAACTCCTGCTTTTAATTCTGAAATTTGTTTTTCGATACTTGCACCACCATAAATTGCAACAACTTTTAATCCCTTTAAATATTTTCCATAAGATTGTAAATCTTTTGTTATTTGCACACAAAGTTCGCGTGTTGGGCTAAGTATAAGCACCTGTGGGCTATACAAATCTAAATCTAACAAAGATAAAATTGGTAAACCAAATGCTGCGGTTTTACCTGTACCTGTTTGGGCTAACGCTACAATATCATCTTTTGATTCAAGAATTACAGGAATAACCTGTTGCTGTACTGGCATAATTGTTTCGAAGCCAAGTTCTAACACAGCTTTTTTTAATTCGGAACGAATTTCCGATTTTTCAAATGTATTCATTTATTTTCTTTTTGGCGCGTTATCCCGATCCTATAAAAATGGCACCTTACCAAAAAGAATCAAAAAAACCGCTTTATTAATAATTTGCAAAGATACGTTTAATATTTCGATAAATAAAGCGATATTACATATTATATATTCTAAAATTATTTTACTTTTGCAAAAAATTAAAAAATTATGTATATGAAAAACCTGTTTTATTTATTCGCAATTATAATTATAGCTTCATCAAACTTCTCGTGTAATAACGATGATACAACATCAAAAGACAGCTTAACTATTTCAACGATTTCTGTTGATAGCTTTATAGCTTCGCCTGAAAAATGGATTAATCAGGAAATAACTATTAAAGGAACAGTGTCGCATGTTTGCCGCCATAGCGGGAAAAAATTGTTTTTGTTTGATAAAAATCCTGATAATACTGTAAAAATAAATGCAGGCGGACAGTTTTCTGTTTTCGAAATTACTCTCGAAGGCAGCGATATTGAAGTTAAGGGTAAAGTTATTGAAGACTCAAGAATTGACGAGCAATATTTAACTGAGTGGGAACAAGAAATTAAAAATTCAGTTGCCGATGAAGTAGTAAAAACTTGCAATGCCGATGGCAAAGCTGTTACTGGTCAGGCAAATGCAGAAAATAAAGAAGTTACAAATGCAGATTCTATTAACGACCCTTATGCAGAGGTTAAAGAAATGAGAAAGGAATTAGAAGAAAGTGGAAAAACATACATTCCTATTTATGCTATTGATTGCATCTCGTTAAAAGAAATCAAAAAACAATAAGCACTTTAAGATTGGCAAGTAACGCTACCAATATATTTAGAAAATGGAATAGAATTATCCATCGCGATTTCGGATATTTCTTTTTCGGAATTACAGTTATATATTGCATTTCGGGAATAGCAGTAAACCATAAAAAGGACTGGAATCCGAATTATAACATTAGACAAAAGTCGTTTACTGTAACTCACCTATTACCCCGCGAATATATTGATGATGCTTTTGTTAAAACACTATTAAAAAGTATAGGGATAAATAAAGATTATAAAAAGTTTTATTTCCCAACAAGCAACGAATTAAGAATATTTTTAAAAACAGGTGGTTCTGTTACGATTAACCTTGATACAAAAATTGGATATATTGAGACAATTAGCAAACGCTCATTTTTTTACGAATTCAACTTTTTACATTACAACCCTGGTAAATGGTGGACTTGGTTTTCCGACATTTTCTCAGGTGCATTAATTTTAATTTCAATTTCGGGGTTATTTATTATTGCAAAGGGCAAAAACAGTTTAACACGAAGAGGAGTTTGGTTTATTATTGCCGGACTTGTTTTGCCAATTTTAGCAATGTTTTTGTTATAAATTTACATTGTTTTCCGATAAAAAATATCGGGAATACTTTTAGCGTTACACAATAAAATAAAAACGAGATATTCAGGGATATGGTAACCATTGCAAACCAGAACATTTATTTCAAATATGTTTTGGCAGATATTTGGTTTTCTTCGGCAAAAAATATGAGTTTCATAAAAAAGGAATGTGGGAATGATTTTATCTTGGCAATAAAAGATAATCGTAAAGTTGCATTATCCGAGCAGGATAAAGCGAATGGCATATATGTAAACATTAAATCATTGGAACTGGAAGGGCGTACATTGTCAATTAAGAGTAACTCTGCTTTTGCGAAAAAGCCAACAAGAAGGGTAGTAACACAAGAAAGTCATTTCATTGCTTCTATTTTGGCTTATGTCAAACTTGAAAGAATGAATGTAAGGTTAGGTAAGAATCATTTTGCCTTGAAAAGTAGGCTACATGTAGCTGCGTCAAAAGCAGTTTACGAAAAATGGAGTAAGTTATCAACACCAAACTTTAAATGGAATAAAAAAATTGCGTAACATCACTTTTTAATTGCCACATTCTATCGCTCAAGCGTCCGCTTGGGCGAAATTTCATTTTCCTTCAGTCATAAGCAATGCTTGCGATATTTGGGTAGGTAACCACAATGCTCCAAACAAAAACTCAACATGCTCGCTATCGCATTTATTTAGAAAGATGTCAATTGAGTTAACTTCAATATCACAAAATAAAATATTTTATAAATATACTAATTGGTTTAACTTTACACCATGAATATTAAAATTTCGGGAAAAATATTATCTGTTGTTCTTCCTGTATATAACGAAGAACTTAATATAGAATCAATGTATAATGCTTTGTTCGAAATTATTAACCAATTAGATGCTGTTCACGAAATTATATTTGTAAACGATGGTAGTAGCGATAATTCATTAATGATTTTGCGTCGAATAGCAGAAAAAGATAAAAACGTTAAAGTAATTTCCTTCACACGTAATTTTGGACATCAGGCTGCTATTACTGCAGGTTTAGATATAGCATCGGGCGATTGTATCATTACAATGGATTGCGATTTTCAGGACCCACCAGAAATTATAATACTGATGGTTGAAAAATGGCTTGACGGTAAAAAAATTATATACGGGAGAAGGTCTTTTCGGCATGATAAGTTTTTTAAACGAATTACTGCAAAATATTATTACAAATTGCTTTATAAAGCAAGTGAAATAAAAATAATGGGAAACATTGGCGATTTCAGGTTAATAGATAAATCGGTTGCTGTAGAACTGCGCCAGATGAAAGAAAAAAACAGGTATTTAAGAGGAATGGTACCATGGCTTGGTTTTAGTTACGATATAGTTGATTACGTTAGACCAATCAGACTAAAAGGCGATACTGGCTTTAACTTCCTTAAAATGATGCGGTTTGCAATGAACGGGATATTAAATTTTTCGTTATTCCCATTGAGATTAGGACTAGTACTTGGTGTTTTTATTATTGTTACAGGGTTTTTATTTTTGCTTTACCTTGCAATAAGATTCTTTTTCGATGAGCAGTTTTATAAACTTTTAGAATGGTTAGCGGTTGTTAATTATATTTTAATTGGATTTTTATTTATATTAATTTGGATTGTTGCCGAATATATTGGTCGTATTTACGATGAAGTTAAAGGACGACCTTTGTATATTGTTGAGAGTAAGATAAATCTATTATAATGAAATGTCAACGATTAATTTTAAACACATTACTTGTTCCGGTTTATCAGAAAGTAAACGATTTTATTTAAGGTTGAGGAATGAGGTTAAGGGTTAAGGTTGAGGTTAAGGGTTGAGGTTAAGGGTTGAGGTTAAGGAGATTGAGAAAATAAGATTGAAAAGATTGTGAAGACAAGATTGATAGGATTGATTATATTTGAGGTTGAGGTTAAGGTTGAGGTTAAGGTTGAGGTTGAGGAGATTGAAAAGGCAAGATTGAGAAGATTGGGAAGACAAGATTGATAGGATTGAGAAAACAATATTGAGAAGAAAGATTGAAAGGATTGAAAAAACAAGATTGAATAGATTGAGAAGACAAGATTGAAGAACGTCGTCATCAATCCTATCAATCTTCTTCAATCTACATCAATCTGAAAATATAAAAAATAGAGGAACAACAAATTAATAAAATATAAACACTTGAAGATTTTAGTTCTTAATTATGAATATCCCCCGCTTGGCGGTGGAGCAGGCAATATCACAAAAAACATTTCGTATAATCTTGCTTTAAATGGGAATAATGTTGTTGTTGTTACATCATGGTATAACAATTTGTTAGAGAACGAAAAACCAATTCCAAATATAGAAATCATTCGACTTAAATCAAAACGTAAACATCTTTATCACTCTAATCCAATTGAAATGTTTTCGTGGATGAAATGTGCAATAAAATATTTATCAGAATATTTAATATCTAATAAGTTTGATATTTGTCTGGCAAATTTTTCGATACCTGGCGGATACGTTGCACTTAAATTAAAAAAGAAATTCAATCTGCCATATTGTATTTTGTCGCATGGGCACGATATTCCTTGGTTTTACAAGCGACAGATGTTTATTTATCACTTAATTTTGTTTGTTGTTATTAAATCAATTTGCAAACAATCATCACTAAATTTTGTACAAACAGAATTTATGAAACAAAATATAGACAAGTTTCTTGGGGAAAAATTATCTTCTAAAAATATAATTATTCCTAATGGCGTAGAAGTTTTTGAAAATCTTTTAAGTGAAAGGGAGAAAGAGCCTTTTACTGTAATTTTTGTTGGTAGATTTGTTCAGCAAAAAGATCCGTTTACATTATTAAAAGCTCTTAAACAATTAAAACGAATGGACATTCCTTTTAAATTATTAATGGTTGGTGATGGTCCTTTAAGAAACAAAATGGAAAAATATGTCGAAAAAAACGGTTTGTTTACTACAACATTTACCGGCTGGATACCTCAGGAACAGGTTAAAAGTATTTATAAAAAATCGCATACAATAATCACTCCATCACGTGCCGAAGGAATGTCTATTGCAAATATCGAAGCACTTGCTGCCGGTGTATTCTTAATTGCAACACCCGTCAGTGGAAATAAAGAAATGCTCGCTTGTTGTAATAATGGAGTGTTAATTGAGAACGGCAACTATAACGAAATTGCAAACCAACTTCAAAAATTTTATTTCGAGCAGTTTCTGTCTAAAAATTTTAAAGCTCAGGATGCAGCAAAACAATTTACAAAACAATATAGCTGGAAAAAAATTTCAGAGCTTTATCAAAATGAATTAGAGAAAGTTTTAGCAAATTAATTAGTGTCTGTCCATAATGTCCGATTTACTCACAATATTAATTATTTTTAAAGGTGTTCATGAGAACGCTTCACTACGAGGTAAACTTGTTTTGAAAACAGACACTTGGTTTTCAAAACTTCGCATGTTTACCTTGTAGAATTTGCGAATGCAAATATTCAACAGGGCCTCAAACTCGAACATTATAGTTCAGACACTGACTTTATAGACAAGCACTAATTAAGCTAATGGACCAAAAAATAATTTTCTCTTTTATTTGAAAATAAACAGCTATCAAACCGGTTGTGGCACCTGCTACCTCAATCCAGTTATTAATTAGCCTGTTAATTATACTTTGCACGGAGTTATGGGTATAAGGGAATAAAGGTATAGGGTATAACCCGCAGAACCCAAGTTCCAAGAATCCAAGCCCCAAATTTCAAGACTTATAGTGAGATAAGCCGAACTAGCCAAGATTCACGCTGCGAGCCATCTTGGGATTTGGAGTTTGGAATTTAAAATTTTGGGCTATACCTTATACCTCTATACTTTTTTGTACTCATAAAATGTTAAAATTTATCCAGTTTGTAGTATAACATTATTAAATATTATTTCGATAACCTTTTGCTATATAACTTTTTATCACGAAGAACTTCAATGGCTTTTATATATTCTGGTCGTGATGGATTAAGAATTTCGAAATATTCACTGCGAGTATATAAATTATCGGCAATTAAAGCTTTAATAATTACTTTAAAATCGTTGCTTGATTTTGTAATTTCGTCATCTTTTTTAGGAATATCGTTTTTTGTTGCAAGTGATATTAAACTATCGAGCATTATGTTATCAACATAAAACTCTGTTTTAAATTTATTAAAATCGGGATATTTTTCTTTTAATAAATTTCTGTTGTTATCTAAATAACTAATAACAAATCTATTAGTAATACCTTTGCGCCCAACTGTTAAGTAATAATTTGTATATAAAGTAGTATCTAAAGGAACAAAAATATCGGGCATAATACCACCGCCGCCATAAACAGTTCTTTTTGAATTTAATGTTTGAAATTTCAAACTATCGGGAAAATGAATACTATCGGCATGAATTAATTCCCCATTGTTATAACGAGTTGCAAGTTCTTTAGAATATTCGTTAAAACCTTTCTCATACGATTTTTGAATTAACCTGCCCGATGGTGTATAATAACGTGCAACTGTTAGCCGGATAAGCGAACCATCGGTTAAATTAAACGGTCTCTGAACAAGACCTTTACCGAAAGTACGACGACCTACAATTAGACCTCTGTCCCAATCTTGAATTGCACCTGAAACAATTTCGCTTGCCGAAGCAGAACTTTCATCAACAAGAACTATTAAGCGTCCATTAGTCCATTCGCCCATATCCGTAGCTCTATAATCGGAACGCGGACTACTTATTCCTTGTGTATAAACAACCATTTTTTGAGTTTCAAGAAACTCGTCGGCTAAATCTACCGCGGCATTCAAATATCCTCCTCCATTGCCCGATAAATCTAAAATTAAATCTTTTACACCTTTTTCTTTTAGTTTTTTTATGGCTTCGTTAAATTCTGTTATAGTAGTTGCTGAAAATTTATTGAGTTTAATATAACCTATTTCTTTATCAATCATATACGAAGCATCTAAGCTATAAATTGGAATTTTATCGCGTTCAATTGTAAAATCTAAAAGTTCTTTTTCGTTTTTACGGGCAATTGCAACCGACACAAGCGTTCCCTTTTTGCCACGAAGCTTTTTAAACACGTCGTTATTTTTAATTTTAACACCGGCAACGTTAGCTCCATCAATTTTAATTATCCTGTCGCCAGCACGAATTCCTAATTTTTCTGATGGTCCTCCAGGTGTTGGATTAACTACCATAATTGTATCGTTATAAATGTTAAATTGAATACCAACTCCTTCAAAATTTCCTTCTAAAGGTTCATTCATTTCTTTAACCTCATCTTTGCTAACATAAACAGAGTGTGGGTCAAGTTCTTTAAGCATCTCAACTATTGCTGCTTCAACAAGTTTATCGTTTTTTACCGAATCAACATAAAATAAATTTATTATATCAAGAACCCTACTGAGTTTATATGCAGATGCTTGAGTGTTTATTTGAGTATAACCAAACAAAGAAACAAGTATTATAAAAACACTAATAATTAATTTTACTTTTAACATAATTAAAATTGTATTAATTTTACAAAAACGTAAAATTAATAATTTTATTCGTAACAATAATTATAAACCCAAACCATATTAATATTTAATTGATTTATTATGAATTGCGATATTGAAAAAAATGTTAAAAATTGCAACTGCACTTATCCTTGCCACAGAAAAGGTAAATGTTGCGATTGCATAAGTTACCATCGCGGATTAGGCGAATTGCCTGCCTGTTATTTTAACTCTGCATACGAAAGAAGCTATGACCGTACAGTTGAAAATTATTTGAAATCAATTGGGAAAAGATGAATACTAATTAAGGATTTGAGATTTTTTAAAAATGAATGAAGAAACTTTAAACGAAGTATCAGAAGAAAATATTCTTTTTGAATATAAAACTGATTACTCGTTTAGCTATAAAGAATCGAACATATTTAGCATGTTGTTATTCGTTTCTTGTTTTTTGTTTTTTGTTGGATTATTTGGAATTATATGGGGTTTTGAGCATACCTGGGTATTAGCAGAAAAATTCATTTTTAATGTTTATATAACAATACCTGTGCTTGTTATCGGAATATTTTTACACGAAATTTTACATGCAATTACTCTTATAATTTTTGCAGGCATTAAAATAAAACATTTAAAAGCCGGAATAAACTGGATAAATTTTACACCTTATATTCATTGTAAGCATCCTGTTTCAGTAAAAAATTATAGAATAAGCACAATTGCACCGGCATTATTAATGGGTATTATTCCAGCAATATTTTCTATTTTTTTAAATTCTGTGTATTTTTTGTTTTTTGGAATTATTTTTATTGTTACGTCGGGTTCCGACTTGATTTCGCTTTGGAAAATAAGAAAAACCAAAGGCGATTATTTAGCTTCAGACCATTCTGAACGTGCAGGGTGTCAGGTATTTGAAAATCCATTTTAAATAGTGTTTGTCCATAATGTCCGATTTCTACGTTATTCTCATTTTTAAAATCAGTCATTTACTACAGTAAACTCCTGATATTTAAAAATTTCGCATGCCTTGAACTCGAACATTCTGAATCAAACACTGACTTTATAGACAGACACTAAGTAAAAGATTACTCTGTTTTCAGAATTTTCCCAAAAGCTACTTCGCTATCTGCTGTACCATCGTCCCAAGTAATTACTGCACCATTTTCTTTTATTTCTTTAATAGTGCCTGAATAAAATTTTGAACCTGCCCATACTGCTAAAACTTTATTTCCTGCCTTTAGTTCACTTTTTTCGTTAGTTACTTTTAAATCTGTAGCTTTTACTTCGCCTTTAGATCCATCGGTATAATCAACAGCATATTTATCGCCATTAATACTTGTAATTGTCGCAAGATAGTAATTATTATCTGTCCACTTTGCTGCAACCGTCATTCCTACTTTAAAATTAACGTTGTTTTTGCACGATTGAAAAGTAATTGCCGAAAAAGCAATAAACAAAATAACCAAAATTGATTTTTTCATAGTAGTTTATTTTTTAAATTATTACGTTTACAAACGTACGATAAATTTATAAATAAAAAAAATTGTTTTCAACAAATAAATGTTAAAAGATTTTTTTTTCTTAAAATTTTAATGAATAATTTTATATTAAGTTTGTTTTTAATTTAAAAAATCTTTATTTTATGAATACTACTAGATTATTGATAATTTTAGCAACAATTACAACTCTGTACTTTAGCGTTTCGTGCGTACCAGTTCGCCAATATCAAGACATGAAAAGCCGAAGCGAAAAATGTGAACAAGAACGCGATTATTTAAAAAGTCAGAACAAAGAACTAACCGAGAAATCGGCAGAAACAGATTTAGGCGTTACAAAAATTCAAAAACAAATAGATGCTTTAAAATTAGATACATTAACCCTTGGCACTTCGCTCCGAAAAATGATTGTTCAATACGATAAAATCAATCAGCTTAACGATGAATTAATGAAAAAACTTAAATTAAAAAACATAGAGAGTGCCGAAGAAGCTCAAAAACTTTTAGTTCAACTTCAGCAGTTACAGGAAACGTTACAGAAAAAAGAAGACGATTTAAAAAAGATGGAAAAAGATTTGAATATGAAAAAAACTAATCTTGATGAGCTTACCACTCAATTAGACGAAAAAGACCAGGCAATTCAAAAAAAGAATGTCCGGCTTTTAGAACTCGAAAGTGTTTTAAGTAAAAAAGATTCAATGGTTAAAGCCTTAAAAGATAAAGTTTCTAATGCTTTGCAGGGTTATGAAGGAAATGGACTTTCTATTGTTCAGAAAAACGGCAAAGTATATGTATCACTTGAAGAAAAAGTATTATTTCAATCGGGGAAATGGGATGTTGGTACAAAAGGACAAAAAACTTTAAAAGATTTGGCAGCAGTTTTAGAAAAAAATTCTGATATAAATGTTGTTATTGAAGGGCATACCGACGATGTCCCTTTTAAAGGAACAAACGGAATTGAAGATAACTGGGATTTAAGTACAAAACGTGCTACTGCTATTGTAAAAATAATTTTATCAAATTCTAAAATTGATGCAAAAAGACTTATGGCAGCAGGTAGAAGCCAATATATGCCAATTGATGCTGCTAAAACTCCAGAAGCAAGAACAAAAAACCGCAGAACCGAAATTATTTTAACTCCAAAATTAGACGAGTTGTTTAAAGTATTAGAATCTAACTAATACCTGTCTATAAAGTCAGTGTTTGATTCATAATGTTCGATCCGATAGCTCATATCTTTGCAAAATTAATATTTTTAAATAATTATATCTTTACAGAAATAACAATTTTTATG
>MENF01000211.1 GCA_001769035.1 Bacteroidetes bacterium GWA2_32_17 | reverse complement strand
ACTATGGCACGGTTTAAAACCGTGCCATAGTTTTGTTCGAAGCATAACGAAAAAATCGGACATTATGGACAGACACTATTTAGGTAAGATGTCTATTAATGACTTTGGAAATTGCGGCATTTCTTTTAATGCTTTTCTCGAGTTTTCCTCGTCAATTTTTAAATTATCAATTAATTCATTAATATCTTTAAATTTAATGTCATCTCTTAATCTTGCAGTAAAATATACTCTTATAGGTGTGCTATAAATTTCGTGTGAGAAATCAAAAATATTAACTTCAATAGTTTTTATATGTGGCTGATTTTCGATAGTTGGGCGATATCCAATATATAACATTCCTTTATAAAACCTATTTTCAATTTCAACATAAACTGCATAAACTCCATCTTTAGGAACTAATTTTAAATCGTTATCTAATTTTAAATTTGCAGTTGGAAAACCAATTTTTTTACCAATTTTAGAACCGTCAATAACAGTTCCCGAAATAAAATAATCGTACCCCAATAGTTTATTGGCAATTGTTATATTTCCTTCTTCAATTGCTATTCGGATTTTTGTTGAGCTTACTGTTATATTGCTAATATCTAATGCGTTAACTTTGTGCAATTCAAAATGATAAAGCCTTGAAAGTGCGTTAAGAGTATCAAATTTACCTTTTCGTTCTTTTCCAAATTGATGGTCGTACCCAACAACTAAAGTTTTTACTCCAATTTTATCAACTAAAATATTTTTAACATACTCTTGCGACGTTAAATTAGCAAAATCTTTTGTAAATGGCTGAAAGTAAACGTATTTGATGTCTAATCTTTTAAATAGCAGTTTTTTCTCTTCTAATGAATTTAATAAACTAAAATTTCCTTTTCCAAGAACAAAACGGGGGTGTGGCCAAAAAGTAAAAACAACTGGAGTTCCTTTTTTTTTCTTTGCAATTTCAATAGTTTTCGAAATAACCAATTGATGTCCAAGATGCAAACCGTCAAATGTTCCTATTGTAACAACAGGATTGTTTAGTTTTATAATATCTCCGTTTTCGATTTCCTGCACGTTAAAAAAATTTAAAAAAGCAAAGATATAATTTAAAATTTGCCACTAAACTACAAAGTTCTTTAGATTAAACTTATTTTTGCAAAACAATATTATTTAAATACGAAACAATCAGACTAAAAAAGACACAAAAGGGAATGATTATAAAGTTAAAAAGAAAGTTTAAGGTTTTTAGTTTCGGGTTGCTGGTTTTGGATTTCGAGTTTTTACAACTTCAAACTTTAACCCAGAAACTTTTTTGTCATGTTGAGTGATTAGTGAAACATCTATGAACAATAAACTTAAGCAGTAAACGAAAAACAATAGAACAATGAACTTTTATAAACCTCAAACCAAAAACCTTAAACCAATAATTATGAACTAATTAAAAAATATCAATAAATGAAACATATAATATTTATATTCGGAACTTTGTTTTTATTAAACTCATGCAACACCAATAATGATGGTTATAAAATATCGGGTAAAATAAATGGTGCAAAAGGAAAAGTAATTTATTTAGCATCATCAAACATTACCGATTCGGTTAAAATTAACGACGATAACATATTTGAGTTTACAGGAAAAATTACCGAACCCGATTTTTTTAATTTGTATTTCGATAAAACTAATCCTATTCTGCTATTTGTTGATTCGATTGATAAAATAAATGTTGAGGCAGATGCTTCTAATTTTGCTCAAAATTACAAAGTTACAGGTTCTGTTACCTCCGAACAAATTATGCAACTTCAACAAAAACTTAATACTACTTTTAATGAAGTTCAAAAACTTTATAAAGAAACTGTATTAACTGCAGATAGTGCTCATATTGATTCTATTAGAACTGTTTTTACAAATGAAAGTAATGCATTAGTAGAAAATCACAGGAAAGAAATTTTCGATTTTATTAAAAAAAATCCAAGCTCATTTGCATGTTTAACTGCATTATATCAAGCATTTGATAGTCGTAGCCCCGTTTTTAATTATGATTTTGATGCTCCCTACTACAATTTAATTGATTCGGCTTTAATGGTAAAATACCCTAACTCAAAGCATGCAAAAGAATTTCACAGTCAAATAGTTGAAATTAAACAACAATTAAACCGCGAAGAAATGATGGGCAATGAAATTAGAGAAGGTATGGAAGCTCCCGATTTTGAGGTTCCTTTAACAAACGGAACTCCAATTAAACTTTCGTCTTTCCGCGGAAACTATGTTTTACTCGATTTTTGGGCTTCGTGGTGTTCGCCCTGCCGACAAGAAAATCCAAATGTTGTAATTGCTTTTAACAAATTTCAAAAGAAGGGATTTAGAGTTTTTCAAGTGTCTTTAGATAAAGAAAAAGATGCATGGCTTTCGGCAATAAATAAAGATGGACTTGGACAATGGAAACATGGTAGCGATTTACAATTTTGGAATTGTGCACCGGCAAAATTATATGCTGTTCAAAGCATTCCATCAAATTTTTTAATTGACCCGAAAGGAAAAATTATAGCAAAAAATTTACGTGGTCAACAACTTATTGATGTGCTTTCAAACATTTATAACAAATAACACTATATAAAAACAATATTGGTAAAAAAAATTGAGAAAAAAGGTTGAGATTAAGGTTGGGATTAAGGTTGAGATTAAGGTTGAGGAGATTGGGGAAACAAGATTGAAGGGATTGAGAAGATTGGAAAACGGGCATTGTCATTCTGTTCTAATAGCTATCGGGCAATGTTGTTAAGTTATGAAAAAAGAATAATGAACATCGAACACCTAATAATGAAGTAAATCAACCACTTCGAAATTCATCATTCTGTATTCGATATTCGATATTTTTTAAAAATTACTTTAACTTAATTACATTGAGCTTTCGGGAGATTAGCGGAGAACACCTTGAAAACTTGTAGCGAGCATGTCGAACTATAAAGTTAAAATGTGAGTAATCTATTTTTAACAAAATATAAAACTTGAAAATAATTTATATAACTTGGTTTGCTTTATTTATTCTACCAATTAAGGCAGTATGTCAAAATTATTTTCAACAACGTGTAGATTATAATATTTCGGTTAAATTAGATGATGTAAAAAACACTTTAACTGCTTTTGAAGAAATAATTTACACTAACAATTCGCCCGATACTCTTTCATTTTTATATTTTCATTTGTGGCCCAATGGATATAGTAATTTATCAACTCCAATGGCAAAGCAAATGCAAAAAAGCGGAAACATGCAATTTTACTATGCTGCCGATAGTTCGCGAGGATATATTGACAGTTTAAATTTTAAAATTAACAACGAGCAAGTAAAATGGAATCTACTAAAAGACACTATTGACATTTGTAAAATAATTTTAAATAAAAAGCTCTTGCCCGGAAAATCAATAACAATTAGCACACCTTTTTTTGTAAAAATTCCCAGTGAAAACTTTTCAAGGTTAGGGCATTATGGGCAATCGTATCAGATTACTCAATGGTATCCCAAACCTGCAGTTTACGATAATAATGGATGGCAATATTTTTCGTATTTAAATCAAGGAGAATTTTATTCGGAATATGGAAAATTTGATGTTTCAATTACAATACCCGATAATTATTTTGTTGCTGCAACAGGTATCCTTCAGAATCCTGAGGAATTAGAAAAAATTGAAAAAAACGCAGAAGAAAGTTCCAAAAAATTAACATTTAACAAAAACGATAATAATATTCCAGAATCATCAACAAAATATAAAACTCTACGATTTATACAAGACAGCATACACGACTTTGCTTGGTTTGCCGATAAACGATTTCATATTTTAAAAAGTAACGTTGAATTACCAAATAGCAAACGAAAAGTTACAACATGGATTTATTTTACAAATGTTGAAGAAAATTTATGGAAAAATGCTGTGAATTATGTTAACAATGGAGTTTATTATTACTCGAAATGGGTTGGCGAATATCCTTATAGCCAATGTACTGCAGTAGAATCGGCACTTGGCGCTGGTGGCGGAATGGAATACCCAATGATAACAAATATTGGATGGTCGGGAAATGCACAAAGTCTCGAAAATGTTATTGTACACGAAGTTGGGCATAATTGGTTTTACGGAATTTTGGGCTTTAACGAGCGTAAGCATCCATGGATGGATGAAGGAATAAACAGTTATTACGAAGAACGTTACACAACAGAAATTGTAAAAAATATTGGTTATTATAGTTCGTACAATTCTTTAATGAAATTATTGGGAATTAAATTATCAAATCCTTTTGATTTTAATAAAATTGCTTGCGATTACATTGCCAGAAATGGCTCTGACCAAGCTCTTGATTTATGCTCCGAAGATTTTATTACAGAAAACTATGGAATTATCGCTTATTCAAAAGGAGCTTTAACAATGAATTATCTGAAAAATTATTTGAGTGAAAAAGTTTACGATAATTGTATGCACAAATTTTTTGAAGATTGGAAGTTTAAACATCCATATCCTAACGATTTGAGAAAAACTTTTGAAGATTGTTCGGGAAAGGATTTATCGTGGTTTTTTGATGGAATATTGCGTAATGTTAAATATTCAGATTATAAATTTAAAAAAATAAAACTAAATAAAAAAACTAGTGTATATGAATTTGTAATAAAGAATAAAGGAGGACTTAATTCTCCCCTAAATTATTCAATTCTACAAAATGGAAAAACAATTGATTCAATTTGGGTAGATGGATTCATAGGAAAGAAATATTTTACAATCACAAACAATATTTTCGATGAAGTATTAATTGACGCTAATAATCAAATGTTCGAAATTAATCGTAACAATAATCAAATTAGAAAAAATGGAATTTTACGAAAAATTGAATCTTTAAATTTTAAATTACTTGGTATTGCCGAAATTCCATCTAAAACTCAAATTTTTTACAGCCCTGTTGTTGGTTGGAATTATGCCGATGGAATTATGCCAGGGCTGCTAATTTACAACCCTATTCTTCCCGAAAGAAAATTCCAATACCGATTAATGCCAATGTATGGCATTAATTCATCAGAACTTATTGGCGTAGCTTATGCCGAATATAATATTTATCCTTATACAACTTTATTTCAAAAAATAAGTTTATTTACTAATTTACAAACATTTAATAGTTACACAACAAAGTTTTACAATTGGCAGAAATATGATTTAGGAGTAAAATTTATTTTCAAAAGAAACCGAAAAAAACCTATGCAACAAATTGATACAGAAATAAAAACAAGTAAAATAATCAGCGAATATACAAAATCCGACTTTGTACTATTAAATGCTAAAATTACATTAAACAATAAAACAAAACCTATCCCTTATTTTTGTGAATTTAATTCGGAATTAGGACCCGATTATTTAAAAACATGGCTCGAATATAAAGTACAGATTAATTATAAAAATAAAAACAAAGGATTTAGTGCAAGAGTTTTTGCAGGTGTATTTATTTATAATAGCAACAAACAGATTCAAAACAGTTTTTACATCTCCGGAACAAATGGCTATAACGACTATAAATTTTCTGAAGTTTTTCCTTACAGATTAAATTCAAATATATCGAATATATGGTCGCATCAATTTGTGAAAAACGATGGCGGATTTGCTATATATTCACCAATAAATTCGAGAAACTGGCTAAGTTCATTAAATTTAAAAGCAGCATTTCCGGTACCTTTGCCTTTAAGTATTTATATTAATATTGCTACCTATTATAATGCAAAAAACGCTTTTGATGGTTCAGTAAAATATCCTTACGAACTTGGTATAGAATTTAATATTATAAAAGATATATTTGCAATTTATTTTCCAATTACTATGTCGAGTGATATTAAACAAACCAATGAAATGTTTACAAAAACCTATTTTGATAAAATTCGTTTTGTTTTAAATTTTTCTAAAATTGTACCGTTTAAATATCCAAACCAATTACCATTAATGTTTTGAACACAAACAAAAAAATATTTTTTTTATCCGATGCACATCTTGGTTTGCCCAACCATGATGAGAGTTTAATTCGCGAAAAATTACTCGTAAAGTGGCTCGACGATGTTAAAAATGATGCACAGGAAATTTATTTAGTAGGCGATATTTTTGATTTTTGGTTTGAGCACAAAAGAGTTGTGCCAAAAGGATTTACACGGCTTTTAGGCAAAATATCTGAAATTTGCGATAGCGGAATTCCAATCCATTATTTTACAGGCAATCACGATTTGTGGGTTTTTAATTATTTACCAAAAGAAACCGGAGTTATTTTGCATCGCGAAGAAATTATTAAAGAATTTAATGGCAAACGATTTTTGATAGCACATGGCGATGCTTTAGGTCCAAAAGATACAAGTTTTAAAATTCTTAAAAAAATATTTCTAAACAAAATAACTCAGTGGTTTTTTAAACGACTGCATCCGAATTTTACGATGTGGATTGGGATTAATTGGTCAAAATCAAGCCGATATAACGATAAAGCAGAAAACTTGAAATTTTTAGGCGAAGATAAGGAACGCTTGATTGCTTATGCCAAGCAAAAACTCGAAAAAGAGCATTTCGATTATTTTATTTTCGGACATAGGCATGTTCCGATGGAAATAATGTTATCACAAAGTACAAAATTTATAAATCTTGGCGACTGGATTACCAATTTTACTTATGCCGTTTTTGATGGAAATGATTTGAGTTTAAAATATTATAAAACAAATTAATTTATACAATTTATTTCTTTCTCGCAATTTTCTTAACTATTTTTTTTCGAATCGCTTTTTTAGGAACCACAACATTTTCGGGCATTAATAATTCACTACCTGGCTGAATAATTGTTGAGGGTTTAAAAACAGATGTTTTCTTTTTAGTTTTAGTAAGAATATTATCAGATGAAGGGTTATAAACCTGATTAAGACGAATTTCGAAATCGCTTAAAATGTTCATGTAATTAATAAATGCTTCGTAAGGCGAATCGTAAGGATTAAAATATTTATGTACATCGCCATCGCTAAACCATTTTGTACATTGATAATAAAAATGGTCACTTGTTTGTAAATAACGCCAATCGCGTAAAATATCGGGATTATCAATTAATCTTACTTTATCGGCAAGAGAATAAAGATTATCAAATGCATCATCTTGCAATTCATTTCCAAGCCATGCAGTTAGATCGCGTTCTTCATCAGCCCACGAAATCGGATAAGGAACATGAATTGGAGCAACAGGGTCGAAAATATCTGCAACTTCAGATGGAGTCAAAAACTGGAAATTTGAATCGGAAAACACTACTTTGGGTAAATGTCTCATAAAATCGAAAATTCCTGTTTCTGCCCATTGATGTTCGCCAAAAGTTTCGTAATCCATAAACAAATTCACAATTTCTTGTTTTTGGTTAATTGCATTTAACCATTTTACATATTTTTCGGTAGTAAGTGGCCATTCGGGCCAACCTCTGTTCGAGAAACGAAAAGCAATATCATCGCTTAATGTAAAATTTTTTAATAAAACTTTTAATTTTGGATTTATAGCATTGCAATACAAAAAATTAGGCGATTTCCAACCAAGTATATGTTTTGCACCTTCGGTTAAAATTGCTTTAAAGCCCATTTCGGCAGCCATTTCGCCAATACCATCGCTATAAATTAACTCGGTATTACGAAAAACAGTTGGTTTTACGCCAAAAAGTCGTTCAATCTTTTTATTGTGAAGCGTTACCTGATTTACAAACTCTTCTTTATTTCTTAACGATGAAAGACTATGCGAATATGTTTCAGCAAGAATTTCGACACATCCTGTTGATACTAATCTTTGAAAACTCTCAATCACTTCGGGAGCATACATTTCGAACTGGTCGAGTGCAGTACCTGAAATAGAATAACTTATACGAAAACGGTCGCCATATTCCTGTATTAATTCATACATTAATTGGTTTGTAGGTAAATAACATTTGTTAGCTACCTTTTTCATAATTGAACGATTGGCAAAATCATCGTAATAATTATGATTATTACCAATGTCGAAAAACCTGTAACGACGAAGCCTAAATGGCTGATGTACCTGAAAATAAAAACAAATTGCTCTCATATTGTAGGTTTAGTGTACGATTATTGATTCATAAATTTTTTTAACATTTAGTGCAGAATTTTCCCACTTTAAATTATCAACTTCTTCGCGACCATATTTGCGAAACATTTTTGAAAGTCCCTGATAATTTACTAATCCGTAAATAGCGTCAGATAAGGCATCTATATCCCAAAAATCAACTTTAATCGCATATTTAAGAACTTCGGCAACTCCCGATTGTTTTGATATAATTACAGGAACGCTAGAACGCATAGCTTCGAGTGGTGAAATTCCAAATGGTTCTGATACCGAAGGCATTACGTAAACGTCGCTAATTGTAAACAAACGCTCAACGTCTTCGCCTTTCAAAAAACCGGCAAACTGAAAACGATTGCTAATACCAAGTTTGCCAACTCGTCGTACCATACGGTATAACATATCACCACTTCCAGCCATAACAAATCTTACATTTTCATCTTTTTGAAGTACTTTGTATGCAGCTTCAACAAAATAATCGGGACCTTTTTGGAATGTAACCCTGCCTAAAAAAGTAACAAGTTTTTCGGGAAATCCTTTATTTTGAGAAATATTTGAATCGCCAATATTCTCTACAGCATTGTGAACTGTAAAAACTTTATCGGGATTTATTCCATATCTTTCAATAACAATATTACGTGTTAAATTGCTTACTGTAATAATTCTGTCGGCAATCTCCATTCCCTTTTTTTCTATATCATAAACAAATTGATTGATATTTTCACCGCTACGATCAAATTCGGTAGCATGAACATGAATAACCAAAGGTTTTTTAGACATTTTTTTTGCGGCAATTCCGGCAGGATAAGTAAGCCAATCGTGGGCATGAATAACATCGTGCCTGTGTTCTTTTGCTAACACTGAAGCCACTAATGCATAACGACTTACCTCCTCATACAAATCATTGCCGTATTTTCCCGAAAATTTATATTTTGCTTTAAAAATATTTTCGCTTTTCGATTTGCTTTTTAGGGAACTTTCGCTTATCATACTCTTGAAATCTTCGGGAGTAACATAAGGAATTAAATTAGAACCAATTTCGTAATACGAAATATGTTTCCAATATTCTTCGTAGCTAAAATTTCTTTCGTTAATTTCAACATCGCTGGCATTTAATAAAAAAGCAGAGCGAGAATCCTCATCACCAAAAAGACGTGGTACAATAAATACAATATCAACACCATGTTTGGCAAGCCCTTTAACAAGCCCATAACAAGCTGTTCCTAATCCACCGGTTATATGTGGCGGGAACTCCCAACCAAACATTAATACTTTCATTTTATAATTTCGAATTTATAATTTCGGATTGATGATTTTACTATTATCTACAAACTTCTTTCTTTAAGCTGGTGTCTTCAAATTCTTTTTTATTTAAATTGTGTCTGTTGTTTAATTCTTTCTCGGCTAATTTCCAATTTTCTAACTCGTTGTTGTTGCCTGTTTCGAGATATATTTCGAAGGCTCTTTTTGCAATGTCTTCGTTAGTGACTCGAACTGCGGTTTTCTTAATTGTTTTTTTTACAGTTTTTACCGTCTTTGGTTTAGCTTTAGTTTTTGTCTTTTTTGTTGTCATAATATTTAATTTTTTAATTAGTGTTTGTCTATAAAGTCAGAAATATGCCACGAATTGTTTTTTATTTTTATTCGTGCAATTCGTGGCTATTTTTTCGAGCTTACGGATGCGCATTATTTACTTAAATTCAGGAATTTTTAACATCTATTTTAAATCAAATATAATAAATTATTTATTGTTCTTTAAACTGTTCTATCATCATTTTCATTCTCAAAAGTTCTGCAACACTCCATGCTTGGGAGACTGCTCCGTTTGGATTGTGTGGCGGATCGCCATCGTATATCTCACTAATTGTTGATATACCATGAATAACCATATCTTCTTCAAAACCTTTAAAGATATTTTCAATAAAATCTACGCCTAAACTGCCGTGTATTCGCAAATATCCTTCAGCAAAATGTCCCAAAAGCCAAGGCCAAACTGTTCCTTGATGGTACGAACTATCACGTTGATTTTGATCACCTTGATATATTCCAACATAATTAGGGTCTTTTGGAGACAAGGTTCTTAATCCTTTTTGAGTTAATAATTCTTTTTTTACAACATCAAGAATGGTTTTCTTAATGTCTTCATCGTCAATAATGCTGTAAGGTAAAGATGTTGCAAAAACCTGATTTGGTCGCATACTCCAGTCTTTTTTCTCATAATCAACAACATCGGCAAGATATCCTTTCGATTCGTCCCAGAAATTTTCTAAAAATGATTTTTTAATAGTTTCAGCAACATCAATCCATTCTAATATAAATGTTCGGTCTTGTGCAATTTTAGCGGCAGTTAAACTAAACATTATAGCATTATACCACAACGCATTAATTTCAACAGCAAATCCTATTCTTGGTGTTACTGGTTTTCCACCAACAACTGCATCCATCCATGTAAGTGCGTGACCTTGCATACCTTGCCACAACAATCCGTTTTCGTGCATTTTAATATTAAACTCTGTACCATCACGAAATTTGTTGAGAATCTGTTTTATTTTTTTTCCGTATTCTTTCCAAACATGTTTGTGACATCTCGAAAATTCGCAATATTGTTGCAGCGACCAAAAAAACCATAATGGAGCATCAACCGAATTATATGAAGGATTTTCATAAGAACCAGCATTGGGAAATAAACCACCTTTAAGTTCAGTGAGCATTGAATCAATAACTGATTTACAAGTTTTTAAATCACCTTGAGAAATTGTAAGTCCGGGCAACGAAATGAATGTATCTCGTCCCCATCGCCCGAACCATGGAAATCCTGCAATAATTTCGGCACGTTTATTTCTGTGAACAACAAATTGTTGTGCAGAGTTAATTAAGCAATTTTCGAAATTATTAAGTGGTATTCTGCCTTTAAGTTCTTTATTAAATTGACGGTTAAGTGTTTGTGTAACAGTCTGAGAAGTTCCAGCTGAAAAAATCAAGACTTCGCCTTTTTTTATTGGAACTTCAAAATAACCAGGCACATACAAATCTTCCTGATAATTGTAACCTCTATTTTGTTCTTCGGGATATTCAATATTATAGTACCAATTTGGAACGGGCACATATTCAGGTTTTTTAGAAAACTGCATATAAAGCGATGGATAACCAGTGTACATTCTAACTTTAATACCATTTTTTACAGATGTAAATTTTGTGTTAACATCAAGATTTGCCTTACATAGAGCATGAATATTTCTGAAAGCTAAAAATGGTCTGAAAATCAATTTAGTAGGTGAGTTTGCGTCAAGTAAAGTATATCTTATTAATACTCTGTCTTTGTGAGTAACAAGTAATATTTCTTTTTTTAAAACAACTCCACCAACTCTGTAAATCACATACATAATTGGTTCTGTTTCAAAATCGCGAATATATTTATGTCCTTTTGGTTCATAAATACCAGGATATTTATGTATCCCAAGGTTGAAAGATGCTCCATGTTGAACAACAGTTTCGTCGAATGTTGAAAGCAGTATATGTGTTCCGCCATCTATATTATCGAGCTGACAAGCAAGTAAAGCATGATATTTACGTGTATTACAACCAATTATTGTTGTAAATGCATAAGAACCTGAATTATTTGACCTAAGAACTTCACGTTTTAGCGAATATTCGAGGTTAATTAGCTGTGTTTTGTCAAATTTTATATACCCCATGTAGCTGAAAAATTGAGTTAAATGTGTTTGTTAGTAAATAGAAAAACTATCCTTTTTATTTAAAGAATGTGCAAAATTACAACAATAAATTCATTTAGTCAAAAATAACATTATGTTTATAAACAAATTTTAGCATTTCAACATATTTTAAAAAAATCTTTTTCAATATTAAAATCAATATCAGGATATTTTTGACTTAATTTACAAACACTTACATAATTTTTTTCTTTAAATGTTTTGTAGTCTTTGGATTTAGGAAAAAATGGTTTATGAAGCATAGCAATCCTAATATCTTCAATTTTTTTAATTGCTTCTATGGTTTCTTTATCAAAAAATGTGTTATAAAACATATTCCAGATGTATTCAATTGCCATTTTTGATGGATGTAGCATATCATCAGCATAAAAACGATAATCGCGAAGTTCGTCAATTAAAATTTCGTAAGCAGGAAAATAATAAATTTCTGAATTGTAGTTTTGTAAATGGTTAAGAGCTGCAAATAAAATGGCTTTACTTACATTATTTTTATGTAATCCATCTTTTAAATGTCGAATTGGACTGACAGTAAAAATTATTTGAACATTGTTATTTATTTCTTTAATTATTTCTACAATTTTTTGTAACGATAAAAATGTTTCATCAACTGTTAACAGTTTGCGATTAAAATTTGAAGATGGAACTTTGTGGCAATTTGAAACTACAAAACCTTTTTCAATATGCTCATATATCCATGACGTACCAAGTGTTATAAATACATCATCAGTCTTTTTTAAAAAACTTGAAGCATTGACAATATCGTTGTTAATGTTTTGCAAAGTGTCATTTTTATCAACCTTACTAAAACTACTGTGATGCTCAAAACTTTTCCAAACTCCATTTTCAAAAAACAAGTCGTTTTCGGTAAATAATTTTTGGTTTTTTAAAATTTCGAAGCAGTTAAGCAACGATATTGGATTATAAACCACACCAAACGGATTGCAAGTTGTGATAAATTTTGAATTATTTAATTTCTCGGCAATATTTTCGGCAAAACACGAACCCATCAGTAAAATACGTTGATGATGCTTTATTTTTGCTGGGAAAGATGCAATTTCAACCGGAGTTTGTAGAATCATAAAATAAATATTTGTGTAAAAGTAATGCCATTTTATACAAGAAACGTGATAAAACCGTACATTTTTTTACAAGGAAAAGGTTATAAGGGTATAGCTTACAACCCGCCTTATACCTCTATACTATATCCCTTTTGTACAAAATGTACAAATTTATCTTACGTATAGCATAAAATTAGGGATAATTTTATTTTGATGTGCTGAAGTCATAAAATTAGATTTAATCTAAAGTGAAA
>MENF01000210.1:2151-5563 GCA_001769035.1 Bacteroidetes bacterium GWA2_32_17 | reverse complement strand
TAATATTACAGGAAATGTTATTTCCAATACAGCACCCGACCAGATTGTTAATTTAACAGGCACTGGTGCTACTTCTGTTACAGGCAGTTATCCTAATTTTACAATTAGTTCTACCGATAATGTAAATGATGCCGATGCTGACCCTGCAAACGAAATTCAAATATTGGGAATTGCCGGACAAACTTTAAGTATAACTGGAGGAAATTCAGTAACATTACCCACAACAACTTACAATGCAGGAACTGGAATTAATGTTACTGGAACAACAATTACAAATACTGCTCCCGACCAAACGGTAACAATTGCACAAGGTGGAGCAACTACTGTCTCTGGCAGTTATCCTAATTTTACAGTTTCTAGTACAGATGCAAACACAACATATTCTGCTGGAACTGGATTAAATTTAACTGGAACAACTTTTAGCTCTACTCAAACTTTAGCTCAAACTCTTGCAAATGGCAATACTGCAGGCACATACAATATATTAATGAATAACAACAATGTTATTGGCGCTCATATACTTGGTTTAGGTGCAAGTAATGCAAATTATATTGATATGTATAATGGTCATATTTACGATTATAATGGAAGCCACGGAATTAATGGTCAGGTACTTACTGTACATGGAATAAGTCCTAATACTTGGGTAACTTGGGATTCACCAACATCTTACATATTCGGAAACGGTTTAAGTTTAACAGGAAATACAGTAAACAGCGTTTGGAGTACAAATGGAAATCACATTTATAACAATAATGCTGGTAATGTTGGAGTTGGTTTAAATAATCCTTTAGGTAAAATGGTAGTTCAGGGAGATACATTAACTTCCGACACAATTCCTTTGTTTGAAGTTAAAGATAAATTAGGCCATACAGTATTTGTTGTTTATCCGGATAGTGTTCATATTTATGTAAAAGATACTGGTGCAAAATCAAACAAAGGTGGCTTTGCAGTAAGTGGTAAAAATATGAGCAAAGCATTAACACACGACTTTTTATATGTTGATCCAGATTTTACAAGAATATATACTGGCGATTCTACCGCAGGATTTGGTGTTGAAAACATTGGTGGTGGTTCATCTACAAGTTATTTACACCTAACACCTTCTAATTATTTTATAGGTCACCAGGCTGGCGATTCTATAACATCTGGGCTATATAATTCATTTATTGGATATAAGAGTGGAAAAAACAACACATCTGGGTTGATGAATACATTTATGGGTTATCAGGCAGGTATGCAAAATGATATTGGTCAGGCTAACGTTTTTATCGGCCTTAATGCCGGATTAAACAATACAAGCGGGCAGATAAATACCTTTGTAGGAACAGAAAGTGGATATAGTAATACAACAGGATCAAGCAATACTTTTATTGGTTCAGGTTCGGGACACGCAAATATAAATGGTTCATACAATACATTTATGGGAATGAACAGTGGAATGTCCAATATTGCCGGAGGTGGCAATACATTTTTAGGTTCATTATGTGGATCTAGCAATACTTCAGGGAATAATAATCTTTTTGTAGGAAATTCAACCGGATTTTACAATACTGTCGGAAATAATAATGTTTTTATGGGACCATATGCCGGACTCAGTAATATTGATGGAGATTATAACGTATTTATTGGTAGTGCAGCAGGTTATTATAATACATCCGGTTATAATAATATTTTCATGGGTGATGCTAGTGGTATGTTAAATACAACAGGATCAGATAATATTTGTATTGGTCGTAATACTGGAAGTCAGTTAAATGGCGGGTGGAGAAATGTGTTTACTGGTGTATTTAGCGGAAGTAATACAACAACGGGTAGTTATAATTCATTTTATGGTGCTGAGACTGGAATTCAGAATACTTCAGGGTATAATAATTCATTATTTGGATACAGAACTGGTAACTATATTACATCAGCTAATAGCAATTCTTTCTATGGAACTGAATGTGGACTGGCAGATACTTCAGGAAATTATAATTGTTTTTTTGGTTGTCAATCGGGATATTTTAATAAAAATGGTAACAACAATGTTTATATTGGCTATTTCTCCGGACATAGTAGCACAGGTTCTGGAAACGTTTTTCTTGGGTTTGGTTCAGGTATGAACGAATTAGGATCAAATAAATTATATGTTACGAATACTGTATCTGATTCTAATACATCATTAATATATGGGGAGTTTGATAATAATGTTTTAAAGTTTAATGCAAAAGTTAATATAAATAATGTTATAAATCTTGCTCCAAGAAACTCACCTCCTTTAAGTCCGGTTGAAGGAGATATGTATATGGACTCAGTTTCGCATAAGTTATTTGTTTTTGATGGATCCATTTGGCAGGCTTGCTGGTAAAATATAATTCAATAATATATTTTTAATATGAAAAACACACTTTTTATCTGCTTTTTTGTATTTAAAGCTGTCCAAGAACAACAAAAAATGATTGAAGATTTAAAAACACAAAACCAAAATTTACAAAAACAAATTGATGAGTTAAAAGCATTAATTAAAAAATAAACGTTTTAGTTCGAATTCTCAGAAACCTTTTTGTAAAAAATTATATTTAGAGTTTGATTTATAATAAAATCAGACTCTTTTTATTTTTTGACAAACAACTTTGCATAAATAATATTATTACTTATTTTTGTATTAATTAATATATTATCAATAAAATATGAAAAAACTATTTTTTTCAATTATCAGTATTGCAATAAGTTTCACAACTTTTGCTCAAGCTCCACAATCATTTCAATATCAGGCAGTTGTGCGTAATGTTATCCCCTATCCCCTTGGTTTGTGTCCTCACAAGCCATTCTCATTTCTCATACCACAAACCAATTTTATAAAATTTAAAATTAATTAAAAACAATAGAACATGAAAAAAACAATTTTATCAATTGTCGGATTAGCAATAAGTTATTTAACTTTTGCACAAGCACCACAATCTTTTCAATATCAGGCAGTTGTGCGTGATGTTAACGGAGTAGCACTTATAAATCAACTTGTTGATTTTCAACTTAGTATTATACCTGGTTTACCTACAAATCCAGCAGAATATGTTGAAACACATACAGGTACATTAACCAACGCGTTTGGTATTGTTACACTTTCAGTTGGCAGTGGAATCACAACTGATAACTTTACAGCAATTAACTGGGGTACTGCACCACATTTTATTAAAGTTGAAGCCGATTTAGGTAGCGGACTTCTTGATATGGGAACAACTCAATTATTAAGTGTGCCTTACGCATTATATGCCGAAACTGCAGGTAATGTAACAACGTACACTGCTGGCAATGGAATTAGTATTGCAGGTAATGTTATAACAAATACTGCACCCGACCAGACTGTAATTTTAAACGGAAGTGGTGCAACATCGGTAACAGGCACTTATCCTAACTTTACAATTAGTTC
>MENF01000210.1:0-2137 GCA_001769035.1 Bacteroidetes bacterium GWA2_32_17 | reverse complement strand
AAAAAATCAGGAAATTCAATTTATAATACAAACTCCGATAATGTTGGTGTTGGTATTAATAACCCCGTTGGAAGAATGGTAGTTCAGGGTAGCCCAACTGCCTTAGCTACTGACCCGCTTTTTGAAGTAAAAAATTCTATTGGACAATCTGTTTTTGTTGTTTGGCAAGATAGCGTTCAAGTGTATATTAACGACGATGCTATTGAAAGCAATAGAGGTGGCTTTGCTGTTAGCGGACGAAATATGAGTAAAGCATTAACACATGATTATTTAAGAATTACTCCTGATAGTGCCAGAATATATATTAGCGATAGCTTAAATTCAGAAGGATTTGCAATTCAAGGAATTAATACAGGTGGTAACATTAATTATTTAAATGTATCAGTTGATACTACTGAAATAATAAACCCAAGCCAGGCAAGAGTATTGTGGTATCCTTCTAAAGAAGCTTTTCTCACAGGACGTGTTTTGATTGAGTCACCCGATAGTGTTGGATTAAATTCATTTGCAACTGGGTTTGAATCTAAAGCAATTGGCATGTATTCACAAGCAATGGGTTACAAGACTAAAACAAGTTCAGAATATTCTACTTCTATAGGTAAAAATACTATTGCAGGAGGTCTTAATTCTTTTTCTTTTGGTGATTCTTCTTTAGCATTAGGTAATCATTCTTTTGCCATGGGATATAAATCTAAAAGTACTGGAGAAGGAGCTATAGCTTTTGGAACGGTGCAAGTTGATACCGCAGGAAATCCCTCATCGCTTATTACGCAAGCAGAAGGTGCTTATTCCTTTGCTGCCGGATTATCAGCAAGAACTACCGTAGCAGGATTTGGCTCTATTTCAATCGGTATGAAAACTGAAACAAATAATTATGGTGCGTTGTCCATAGGTAGTTTTAATAAGTGCGATGGATTTTATTCAAGTACTATAGGAAGTCATTGCTATACAAATGGTTATTACTCATCAGCTATTGGCTTTGCTGATACGGCTAATGGGCTTGGTGCACTTGCTATTGGTTTTAATTCAAAAGCTATTGGAGAAAATGCAGTCGCTATTGGTGTTTCAGCTTTTTCTTCAGGATTTGCGTCCAATGCTTTAGGTTTTAATGTTATTGCCAGCGGCGATGCTTCTACCGCTTTCGGACATTATGTTTCAACAAATGGAAAATTAGGTGCCTTTATTTATGGCGACGCTTCTACACTCAATACTACCTTAAGTACACTTGAAAATCAGTTTATGGTTAGAGCTTCCGGAGGTTACGTTTATTATACTGATCCATTACTGCTCGAAATTAATACAATGTATCTTTCACCACTATCAGGTAATTTGGGTGTAGGATGGAGTAATCCTCAGGCAAAAGTAGATATTAATGGCTCATTAAGAGTAAACAGTGGTACTACATTTAATAAAATTGAGGGAAGTTCATCTGTTGTTGGTACAAACTTAATTGGAGGTGTAAAAGTATCTGCTGTTGTTTTTCCTACTCCTTTTATTGGAACACCTAAAATAACTGTAACTGTAAAAGGTGGTAATTATAATGATGTATTCGCAGTTACAACAAGAAATGCGAATAATTTAGGTTTTCAGGTTAATATATATAGAGTAGATAACGCAGGCGGTACATGGAATCAAAATCTTGAAATAGATTGGATAGCTTGGGAGTAATAATATTTTAATTATTATATCACAAATATCACAAATATTATAAATATATTATGAAAAAATCAATCTCAATCAACTTGGTTCGTGTCTTCACGAACCAACAATCCCCTCCTCAATTCTTCAATCACACCACAAACCAATTACATAAAATATAAATCACTTAAAATAATGCAACCGTAAACAATAAACATTTTTGAACTTTGAACAATGAACATTTTTAAACAATATACTTTTAAACATTAATTATATGAAACGTTTACTTTTTTCAATCATCGGGCTAACAATAAGTTATTTAACTTTTGGGCAAGCTCCGCAATCATTCCAATATCAGGCAGTTGTGCGTGATGTTATCCCCTATCCCCTTGGTTTGTGTCCTCACAAACCATTCTCATTTCTCATACCACAAACCAATTTTATAAAATTTAAAATTAATTAAAAACAATAGAACATGAAAAAAACAATTTTATCAATT
>MENF01000209.1 GCA_001769035.1 Bacteroidetes bacterium GWA2_32_17 | reverse complement strand
TGTGTTCGTGAGATCGCTTCGCTAAGTTCTTCACTAATCGTTCAGAATGACAAAAGAGTTTTGAATGACAAAGGAGTAGGATGTCATTCCGAGTGAGCGAGGAATCTGTATTTGAGATTAGATTCTTCACTAATCGTTCAGAATGACAAAAGTGTTGAGAATGACAAAAGAGTTGAGAAAAAATGTTGTGTAAAACCTTACTCCCCACTGTCATTCTGAGTGAGCGAGGAACTTAGCACATTCGCAAAGCTCAGTGTAAACTCCGCGCTCTCATGAGCGAATAGCGAATAATCTATGCAAAACCCAATTCAATTTTTTATATTGTAATAAATAATTTAAGATCAAAAAATGAGATGGCAGGTCAAGCCCGCCATGACGTTAAATAAAGTCTGTCTATATCCAAGGTCTGTGGCTCACAACTCATGAAAAAAAATATTTTCAAAAATCATAATTCAAATTAATTAAATTTTATACTTTTGGTTCAATAAAAAATCTCAAAATTATATTTATGAAAACTAAAAATTTTCTTGTAATAACAGTTGTGTTATTGGTTGCTACAGTAGTTTCTTTAGCAATATATTTTAATTCAGGAAGTACTTCAGCAAAAGTTTCCGACAGCTCATTATTTTCTGAATATATTTCGGCATACACATCGGGAATGATTTCTAAGAAATCATCAATATCTGTAAAACTTACCGAAACTACTGCTTCGCAAATTAAAAAAGATGGAATTGATTTGAATGATATTTTTGATTTTTCGCCTTCAATTTCGGGTAAGGCAATTTGGGTTGACGAGCAAACTATTGAATTTAAACCCGATGAAGACTTAAAAAGTGCCACACATTATATTATTGATTTTAAACTTGGCAAACTTTTACAAGTTGAAGATGAATATAAAACATTTACATTCGATTTTTTTACAATAAAACAAAATTTTGATGTTTCGGTTGATGAAACAAGAACTATTGACAAATCAACATATAAACTGCAAAAAACTTCAGGAACAATAATTCTTGCCGATAATGAGCCCATTGAAAATATTCAGAAAATTTTAAAAGCATACAAAGATGATTCGCCAGTCAAAATTAAAATTACTGCTGCCGGTGAAAATAAATACTCGTTTGAAATTGATAGTGTTGAAAGAACAAATGCTGCTTCAACTTTAAAAATTAAATGGGACGGAAATCCAATTGATGTTGAAAACAAAGGCGAAATTTCAGTTCAAATTCCACCATTAGACCAATTTTTATATATGTCTTATAAAATTTACGATTTTCCTGAACAATGCTTACAACTTCAATTTTCTGACCCTATTGATGAAAATCAATTATTAAATGGATTAATTACTATTTCAAACGAAGAAGATTTAAGATTTACTATTGACGATAATTTAATTAAAATTTATCCAAGCAAACAACTTAAAGGTGAATATAATTTAATTATCTCGGAAGGGATTCAAAATACAAATGGTAAAAAGCTAAGCGAAAGCCAAAATTTTACAATTATTTTCGAAGATTTAAAACCACAGGTTCGGCTTATTGGCAAAGGTGTAATTTTGCCACATTCGCAGGACGGCTTAGTTTTACCTTTCGAAGCTGTTAATTTAAAGGCAGTTGATGTTAGGATTATTAAAATTTACGAAAATAACATTACACAATTTTTACAGATAAACGAGCTTGAGGGAAATTCAGAACTAAAACGTGTAGGTAAAATTGTTTATCAAGGTACCGTTCAACTCGACCAAACACCAAATACAACTCTTAGTAAATGGAACAGGTTTACTTTAGATTTAAACAAACTGATGGCTGCTGAACCTGGTGCTATATACAGAGTTTCAATAGGGTTCAGAAAGCAACATTCTGTTTATCCTTGTTCAGGTGAAGATGAAACCGAAAGCAACACCACAACTCAAGAACAAAATGAAAAAGGTATTGAATCTAGTTTCGAATATTTCGACGACCAATACGAATATTCATATTGGAATTATTATGAAGATGGTTACTACGAAAACTATTGGGAAAACCGCGATAATCCTTGTAAAAAATCGTATTACAATACCCAGAAATCTGTTTCACAAAATATAATTGCATCAGACATTGGAGTAATTGCAAAAAAAGGAAACGATGGTTCGCTTTCTGTTTTTGTAGCAAATATTCTTAGTGCCAAACCAATGAATAATGTTGAAGTTGAAGTTTACGATTATCCTCAACAAGTTCTTGCAAAAGGTGTTACCGATGGAAATGGCAGGGTTACATTTGCAAAACTCGAAAAACCTTATTTAATAATTGCAAAAAACGGAAAACAACGTGGGTACTTAAAGCTTACTGATGGCACTTCCCTTTCGTTAAGTGCTTTTGAAGTAAGCGGAACTTCTGTAATTGACGGTTTAAAAGGTTTTATTTATGGTGAACGAGGCGTTTGGCGTCCCGGCGACAGCTTATATTTAACTTTTATTTTAGAAGAAAACGGTGAAATAGTTCCCAACAACGTGCCTGTTGTTTTTGAATTTAAAAATCCCGATAATCAACTAATAAAACGTATTGTTCAAAAGAAAAACACAAGCGGATTTTATCAGTATAACATTAAAACCGATGAAAGTTCTGTTACCGGAAATTATACAGCAATCGTTATAGTTGGAGCTGCTACTTTCGATAAAAAAATAAAAATTGAGACAATAAAGCCAAACCGTTTAAAAATTAAATTCGATTTTGGTTTAAAAAAACTTGTTAAAAATCAAGATATTTCGGGCGATATGGAAGTTAAATGGCTTCACGGTGCAATTGCAAAAAATCTTAAAACATCGGTAGAACTTACAATGTCGCCCATAACAACAAAATTCGATAAATATCAGGATTTTGTTTTCGATGACCCGACAAAAAAATATTCACCATCGTTAGAAACAGTTTTTGAAGGAATACTTGATGATAATGGTAAAACAAAAGTAAATGCAAAAATTGATGCCGGTGAAATGGCTTCAGGATTTTTAAAAGCTACATTTTTAACAAAAGTCTTTGAAAAAGGTGGTGATTTTAGTATCGACCAATTTTCAATTCCTTATTACCCATATTCGAGTTTTGTTGGATTAAAAATGCCAAAAGGCGACAAAACACGCGGCATGTTGTTAACCGATACAACACACCAAATTGAAATGGTTATTGTTGATAGCGATGGAAAACTTGTTTCAAACCCACATCAGGTTGAAATGTTTTTCTACAAAATTGAATGGAAATGGTGGTGGGACCAATCGGAAGAATATCTTGCAAATTATAACGGACATTCATACATTCAGCCACTTAAACACGAAACTATTTCATCTGCCGGCGGAAAAGTAAAATGGAATGTAAAAGTAAAATATCCCGATTGGGGCAGATATATTGTTATAGCAAAAGATTTAACAAGTGGACATTCTACCGGAAAGGTTGTGTATATTGATTGGCCAGGCTGGGCTGGACGCGAAGCTAAAGACCATTCGGGTGCTGCCACACAATTAACATTTACAGCAGATAAGGACAAATATCTGGTTGGCGATAAAGTTAATTTAACAATTCCAGGTAGTGAAGGTTCGAGAGCTTTAGTATGCATCGAAAACGGAACTAAATTAATTCAATCGTACTGGGTTGAAACATCGAACAAATTAAATCAGTTTACAATTGATGCAACAGCCGAAATGACTCCAAATATTTATGTTAACATTACGTTGTTACAACCACATTCACAAACTGCTAACGATTTGCCAATAAGGATGTATGGAATTTTACCTATTTCTGTTGAAAATCCTGCAACTCACCTCTACCCTATTATTGAAATGCCAAATAAACTTAGAGCCGAAACAACAGTTGAAATAAAAATTAAAGAAAAAAATTCGCAGGATATGACATACACACTCGCCATTGTTGACGAAGGTTTATTAGACCTTACACGTTTTAAAACACCCGACCCATGGGAAAATTTCTTTGCAAAAGAAGCATTAGGTGTAACCACCTGGGATTTATACGATTTGGTAATTGGCTCTTATGGCGGAAAACTTGAACGAATATTAAGCATTGGTGGTGATGAAGAAGGGAAATCGGGCGGAAGCAAAAAAGCCAACCGCTTTAAACCAATGGTAAAATTCATTGGACCATTTTTCTTAAAAGGTGGAAAAACCGATGTTCAAAAAATAAAACTTCCTAACTACATTGGTTCTGTTAGAACAATGGTAATTGCAGGTAATAACGGGGCTTATGGCAATGCCGAAAAAACTACCCCTGTTACTAAACCATTAATGGTATTGGCAACACTACCTAGAGTTTTGGGGCCAGGTGAAACGTTGAAATTACCTGTAAGCGTTTTTGCGATGGAAAATAATGTGAGAAATGTTACGGTTAATGTTAAAACAAATGGTTTAATAAAAATAAACGGTTCTACAACAAAGAATATTACATTTAAAGAAAACGGCGAAGAGTACATTGAATTTGACATTACTGCAATAAAAACAGGTATTGCAAAATTCGAAATTAATGCAACATCTGACAACGAAAAAGCTCATTACGAAGTTGAGCTTGATGTTAGAAATCCAAATCCTAAAGTTACCGATTCCAAAGGCGAAATGATTGAACCCGGAAATACTGTTGAAATTCCATATACTCCTATTGGAATTGAAGGCACAAACAAAATAACGCTTGAACTTTCAGCTATTCCTCCACTTAACCTCGAAAAACGCTTAAAATATTTAATATCATATCCTCACGGTTGCATAGAACAAACCACATCATCGGTATTTCCACAACTTTATTTAGCCGATTTGGTTGATTTAACAAAAGATAGAACAAGTGAAATAACAAATAACATTAAATCTGGAATTCAACGATTAATGCAGTTCCAAACCTTTAATGGCGGAATGTCGTACTGGATTGGTGGACAAGATGTTGACGAATGGGGCACTTCTTATGCAGGTCATTTTTTACTCGAAGCACAAAAGAAAGGTTATGTTGTTTCCGATTCATTCTTAAAAAAATGGAGGAAATATCAAAAAACAATGGCTTCGAAATGGGTAAACAACGGACCAACATCGCAATTTGTTCAATCGTACCGTTTATACACTTTAGCACTTTCGGGCAATGCCGAAATTGGCTCAATGAACCGGTTAAAAGAATGTAAAAATCTTTCTTCATCGGCAAAATGGCGATTAGCTGCTGCATATCAAATTGCCGGTCAAACAAATATTGCAAATAAATTAATTGCCGGTTTAAGTACCGATGTTCCAAAATACACAGAACTTTATTATACTTATGGTAGTGATATCCGCGACAAATCTATGATTTTAGAAACATTAAGTTTATTAGGCAAACGAAAAGAAGCATTTAATTTATTAAAAGAAGTTTCAACACAAATAGCAACCAATGATTGGTACAGCACACAATCTACTGCTTATTCGCTTGTTGCAATTTCAAAATATCTTGGCGACCAAAAACCAACAGGACAAATAAAGGCATCGTACCAAATTGCTGGCGGAACATGGAACTCAGTGAGTACGATGAAATATATTTTACAATCAAATATTCCTGTAAAAACTATTGATGCATCATCAATAAACATTAAAAACGAAAGCAAAGGAGTTTTATATGCCAGAATTATTATGGAAGGAATTCCCGAAGTTGGTAACGAAACAGATGCAAGTAGCGGTTTAAAAATAACTTCCGTTTACAGAACATTAGAAGGTAGTTTTATTGAACCAGCAACAATTGAGCAGGGAACTGATTTTTATGTACAAGTTACTATAACAAATCCCACAGCTTTGGAATATAAGCAAATGGCATTATCGCAAATATTCCCATCGGGTTGGGAAATAATAAATACACGCTTGCTCGAAATTGATAATGTTGTAAAATCATCTATACCAACAAATCAGGATATTCGTGATGACAGAGTTTATACATATTTCGATTTAAAGCCAGCCGAAACAAAAACATTTTACGTTTTGTTAAATGCAAGTTACACCGGAAATTATTACTTGCCAGCAATAAATTGCGAAGCAATGTACGATGCAACAATTAATGCAAGAATGAAAGGAATGTGGGTAAATGTGGCAAAACCTTAAACGATTATAGATTTAGGATTTGCGATTTATGATTTAGGATTTTTTTGTATTTGTAATTAAATAATATGGCGAAGCATTAGTTTCGCCATATTATTTTTAGATAAGCAATCTAATCAAAACCTTTTCGTCATTGTGAGTGAGTTATAAAAAATAATAGTTATAACAACTAATATTAAGCGAAAGAAGCAATCTACTCAATTTCCACAACACATATTGGTTTAAACAATTGGGTGTAGTGCAGATTGCCACGTTCCTCGCAATGACGTGGAGGACATGGTTTTACAGGTATTGCGTAAATATTAGTTTTTCTCCATAATTGAAATCGTAAAATCAATTATTGGTTCTTGAAGGCACAAACCAAATATATAAATTAAAGGCAAAAATCAATGCCATACTTCGACTTCGCTCAGCATGACATTGATTTTTTAACTAAAATGTTCCTCTTAATGTAACAATAAAATTTCTTCCTGGCGCACTAATATTTGAAGCAAACACGCGATAATTTTGGTCCAAAATATTTTCAACAGCAAACTGCAATTGAACAAATTTATTAAACTGATAAGCTGTTCTTAAATTTAAAGTTGTCCATGCTGGCATATATCCTTTAGTTTCATCAACAGAATAACTTTGATTATCTTCGCCCATTAAATTATAGTTACGTGAAAGTTTTGCGCCGTTATAAATTATTGAGAATTCACAATCAAACTTTTTAAGTTTTAAATTAAAACTTGTTTTACCGAATACTGGTGGAACATGGTCTAAAGGATAATCTGTAGAATCAGTTTTAATTCTCCCATAAGTATAATTAATTGTATTTGAAATAGAAAAATTATCAGTAATCTCGGCAGTTAAATATGCATTTGCACCATAAATATAAGCTTCTTTGGCATTAACAGACATTAATACTTTACTTAACTGTCCACTATACATTATAGAATCTTGTCTGTTAAAAGTACCAGGATTTGTTGTAATTGCATTTTTATACCAAGTATAATAAACTGTTGTACCAATTGTTACAGTTCTTTTAATAGTTTTAGAGATTCCAAAATCTAAATTATAAGTATATTCAGGTTTTAAATTTGGATTAGGAACAACAACATTTCCAGGCGATGAATCAAACACTTTACTCAAATCGTCAACATTTGGTGCGCGAAAACCACGTGAACCAACAATTGTAAAACGCCAGTCGGTACCAGGCATATAAATTAAGCCAATATTTCCGTTAATTGCATTGCTGTTTTGTGTTACTTCTTTAAAAGGGAACGGGAAGAATGTTGTGTCATTAAACATTGAGTTTAGTATTATGTTACTATAACGAATACCATCATTTAAAATAAATTTTTCGCTAAACTCAAAAGTATGAGTTAAATACACTGCCATTGTTTGCATTGTTGAACCACCATCGGGATAACGAGTATCGAGTTTAGAGCTTGTTCCCGAAACAATATCTTCTTGATTTGCGGTTGAATTAACTATGTTATAATTTCCTTCTAAACCATATCTGATTTCATTTCGTTTTATTCGTTTTGCAAAATCGGCATTTATCGTCGCAATATCTATGTTTTCAATTCTATGATTTAAGATAGTTTTATTAAACTTACGGTCGTTTCTGCTTTCTTCAATATTTTGATATCCTAAAATAATTCTTGCATTATCGTACAATTTGTTTTTATTAGTAAGATTTAATGAATACGATGAAAATAATCGATTTTGTGGACCATAATACCATTGTGCATAAGCAGGCAAACTACCTTTCATTGTTGTTAAACGGTCATATCGTGGAACATCTGAAGATGTTGAATATTGAATATTAACAATATGCGAAATTTTATCGTTTTGTTTAAATAAAAATTTTTGTAGCAAATCATATTGTTTATAACCCGATTGCTTTTGAATATTATAATTGCTATTTGTTATCATAGAATCTTTTCCATCAATTCTTTCAGCGTAGAATGTTCGTTTTCCCCAATCGCCATATAAAGGATTACGGTTAGCACCTTGTCTTAAGTCGCCAAAATCGGAATAAGTAAAGCTTGTTAATGATGCAAATTTTTTCCAACCCAGATTAAAATCTATATGCCCTGTTTTTTCATTGCACGCTGTAGAATAGCGGGTGTAAGCATTCGCTTTAACCAACATTTTTGATGTATCCGACAACAATGGATTTTTTGTATAAAAGTGCATAACACCACCTAAAGCATCGCTACCATAAACAACAGAACCTGGTCCAAAAACAATTTCTATTTTATCCATTATTGAGTTATCTAATGTTATAATATTCTGAGTATGCCCTCCTCTGTATATAGCATTATTCATGCGAACACCATCAATAACCATAAGCACTTTGTTAGTTTCAAAACCTCGAATAATTGGACTACCGCCACCCAACTGGCTTTTTTGCATTAAAACATTGCCAGTATTTTGTAAAACATCGGCAGTAGTAGGTTGATTCATTAAAGCCAATTCTTTAGGTTTAATAACCTGAATAGGTTGTACTACGTCTTTACGTTTTTCTTCGAATTTACTTGCCGAAATAACAATCTCATCAATTGAGTACGTTTTTTCGGATAACGAAATTTTAAAATTCATTTTTAACAAATCCTTATAGCTATATACTTTTGAATTGTAACTTATATGTTTAAAATAAACACTATCTGCTCCTTTAAACGCATCAATATTTGCTTTTCCACTCTGATTTGTTATAACTGACACTTTTGGATTATTACTATAAATTGCAATATAAGGCAATGGCTGTAAATTAGTTTTATCTATTACAGTAACTATTTGTGATTTAGCAAAAATACTTATTGCTAAAAACAAAAAAATAAATATTATTTTTTTCATAAATTAAATTATTTAACAAATTATTATAATAACAAGTAAAACATGTATTATTTACATGTAAAAAGAATTATCTCTTTTATAATTTATTAAGAGGGATTTTAAAAATTAGATTTTTAGAAGCGGACTATATTTTAAAACCGCAGTTTCGCATAGGCGGAATGAGGATTCTCGTCCCGAAGCATCGAGAAATCGGGATGAAGTCCAACAAAGAAAAAGCAATTTTTAGAAGTCCCGTTAAATAAATTTTGGTGGAGGGCTTTGTAAATCTAATTTTATTGAAGTATAAAATTCGGTTGTAAAACATTTAATATTTTGCACGTTATTACAAAAAACAAATTCTATTTTTTTTGTAGGAATATAATTAACAGCAAATAATTTAACTAGTATTTTACTTATATCGCTTGTTTTGCTTTGGCTGTCAAGGTTATTGTTAATAATATTATTTAATTTCTTATTTAAGTTGTTTTCTTTTTTATCTAATAAGCAAAAATATTTTACGGTTCCATTGCTTAAAATCTCTTTATTTATAACATCGTACATTAAACCATTATATTTGAATTCATTTTTTTCCTTCCAAATAATATTTTTTTTGTTTAAAGAAGAAACAGTAATAACAGTAACATTATTTGCAGGAATAAAGTTAGAAAGTGTTTTTGCAACTTCTTTTTTAATTGTATATCGTTGAATTTCAAAAACAAACACAAAACCAACTATATTAATAGTCAGTAAAAATAAAAGTAATATTGAAGTTAATCTTTTCAAATTATTTACAAATATAATTAATTTTCAAATTAGACGCTAATATTTTTTTTGACGCTGATTTGTTATTAGTTGAAAAGTTTTAGGTTTGAGGTTTTTGGTTTTTGGTTTGAGGTTTTTGGTTTGAGGTTTTTGGTTTGAGGTTTTTGGTTTTTGGAATTTCTTAGACGCTGATTTACACAGATTTATTATAATTTTTGTTTTATCATAAGTATCATAACAAATCTGCGTTTAATTTTTGTGCCCGAAACAGGACTCGAACCTGCACACCCTTGCGAATACTAGTCTCTGAAACTAGCGCGTCTACCAATTCCGCCATTCGGGCAATTACAATAGCAAAATTACAAATTGTCTGAAATAAAAGTTGTCAAACGCGAAAATAAATGATAACGGGTATTTCGTCCAGCATAAATTCCGTGATTACTATTTGGATAAAATTGCATCTCGAATTGCACATTACTATCAACTAACTTTGTAACCAACTCCATACTGTTCTGAAAATGAACATTATCGTCGGCAGTACCATGACATAGCAAATATTTTCCTTTAATTTTTTTTGTATGATTTATTGGCGAATTATCGTCGTAACCTTCGGCATTATCTTTTGGTAATCCATTATAACGTTCGGTATAAATAGTATCATAATACCTCCAATTTGATACGGGTGCAACAGCCGCAGCCATTTTAAAAACACCAGCACCTTTTTCCAAACAAAGTGTAGAAAGATAGCCACCATAACTCCAACCCCAAATTCCAATTCGGGTAGCATCAACATAATTTAATGTGCCAAGATATTTTGCAGCTTCAATTTGGTCAATCGTTTCAATTTTTCCAAGATTCAAATAAGTTATTTTTTTAAAATCGGCTCCCCTTGCTCCTGTCCCACGATTATCAACCGAAACTATAATATATCCTTTTGATGCCAAATGCTGATACCAAACTTGATAATAATCCCATTTATCTAAAACCTCTTGCGAACCTGGTCCACCATATACTGACATAAGAACAGGATACTTTTTATTTGAATCAAAATCTGCCGGTTTAATCATCCATCCATTTAGCTCAACACCATCAGAGGTTTTAAATTTAAAAAAATCTTTTTTAGAAAATTTACTAACAATTACTTTCTCAAGTAAGCCAGCATTATCTTCTAAAACTCTTATTAATTTCCCTTTACTATCATTTAAAGTATAAAAATCCGGACTAGTTGCACTAGAAAAATTATTGATAAAATACTTTAATCCTGAACTAAAACTTACTTCATTTGTACCATCGTGTGTTGTTAAACGTTTTTTATTTTTGCCGTCAACTCCTATTGAATATAAGTTACGTTGCATTGGAGAAACCTCTGATGAAGTATAATAAACCAAATTTAATTTCGAGTCGTATCCTTTAAAGGCATCAACATCCCAATTGCCATCGGTAACTTGTGAAACAATGTTTCCGTGCAAATCATACATATAAATATGACTGTAACCCGATTTATCGCTTAAATTGAAGAAATATTTACCGTCGTCAGAAAAAAATAAATTATCAGTTATTTCAATATAAGTTTTATTTTCTTCGGTATAAATCGGAAACGACAAACCATTTTCGGCATCGGCAACAAATAACTCATATTTATTTTGTATTCTGTTCATTCTAACAAAACTTAAAACACCTGGAGTTTTAGTCCAAATCATTCGTGGAATATATTGGTCGGTATCATTTCCACAATCAACTTTAATTGTATTTTTTTTGCTAACATTGTACACATGAACAGTAACTTTGCTGTTTACCTCGCCGGCTTTTGGATATTTGTACTTATACTCTGTTGGATATAATGTGCCATACATTGGCATACTGTACTCTTTTACATTAGTTTCGTCGAAACGCATAAATGCAATATTTTTACCATCGGGCGACCACGAAAACGCTTTCGAAAAACTAAACTCTTCTTCGTAAACCCAGTCGGGTGCTCCGTTTATTATAAAATTAAATTTTCCATCGTTTGTAACTTGAGTTTCAGTGTTATTTGTTAAGTCGTAAATAAAAATATTATTATCTCTAACATAAGCGACTTTATTTCCATCGGGCGAAAGCATTGCTATTTGCTGTTTTCCATTTGTCGAAATAGAAGTTAATATTTGCTTTGCAATATCCCAAACAAAATAATTTGCTTTATACGAATGGCGATAAATTTTTTCTTTATCAGACGAAAGAAGTATTTTAGTTTCGTTATCATTAAAAGTATAATCTTCGATTTTTGTTGGCTTTGTATCTGTATCTTTAAGTTGCGATAACGAAAATAACACAGAAGTTTTTTTACCCGATTTATAACTATATTTTTCTATGTTATTATTTGGCAAAAGCAAAGTATAGCTTTCGCCATCTTTCATCGAAACAATATCGTCTAAACTACTCGGATAAAACTTATAAGTTAACCAGGCATCTTCTAAAGTTACATTTTGACTTATTCCATTAATTACAAAGAATATAGCAACAAAAAGTAAATTAAACTTTTTCATTTTTAATTGAATTAATTATTTTGTAAAGTTTCACTTTTTTTTGAGAAAATAAAAATTTAATTATTCTAAACACAAATAAAGGTTGTGGGCTTACCTCACTTAAATCCTCTCCAAAGGAGAGGACTTTAAAAAGAATTGGAGCTTTTTGATGTTTACGTTATGAATATTGTTATTTTATTTTTTTGTATTATTTTAGATTTGATTCCGATTGCTATCGGAATTGTATTTTGGAATTTATTATTATATTGATAAATATTTATCTTTGGCAAATTAATTTACACAAAATGGAACTTTTCAGACATATTTTAGATTTAGATTTTGAGTGGTTAATAAACACTTACCAAACTTACATATACCTAATTCTATTTTTGGTTATATTTATTGAAACAGGCATTGTTGCTATGCCTTTTTTGCCTGGCGATTCGCTTTTATTTACAGCTGGATTATTTGCTCGCTTAGGTTATTTAAACATTAGCTTATTGGTATTATTATTATTTTTTGCAGCTGTATTAGGCGACAATTCAAATTATTGGATTGGACGAACTTTCGGGTTAAAAGTTATGAAAATAAAATTCCGCGGTAAATTTATTGTTAAACAAAAGTATCTGGATAAGACACACAGCTTTTACGAAAAACATGGTACCAAAACAATTATAATGGCTCGCTTTGTTCCAATTGTTAGAACTTTTGCACCTTTTGTTGCAGGCATTGCCGAAATGAAATACAGAAGGTTTCTATCGTTCGATATTTTTGGCGGCGCTTTATGGATTTGCACTTTAACTTTTGCAGGTTATTTTCTTGGAACAATTTCATGGATAAAAGCTAATATTGAGCTTGTAGCAATTGGCATAGTAATAATTTCTATTCTTCCAATTGTTTTAACTGTTGTTAAAAACAAATTGAAGAAGAATTAATTTTAGCTATTAATCAAGCCCGCCATTACATTTTACGCAAGGCAGATGGCATGCTTATACAATTTATAAATATTATGAGATGGCGGGTCAAGCCCGCCATGACGTTTCACAATTAGCCTTCGTACGCATCTTCACAAACGAACTTTTAACGAAATAAATAATTTTGTTTGTAGATACATATACATAGGGTATGAAAGAATCAATTCACCTTCATTTATATCCTCATAAACGAACTATTGGCGAAATAACAAATTACAATTATCTGTTTTTTTCATACCCCAATTTAATTCGTCATGGCGGGCTT
>MENF01000208.1 GCA_001769035.1 Bacteroidetes bacterium GWA2_32_17 | reverse complement strand
GCGAAGTTTTGAAAACCAAGGAGTTTACTATAGTAAATGACTGTTTTCAAAACGAGCATAACGAAAAAATCGGACATTATGGACAGACACTATTTAATTGTTCAATTGTTGTTAATAATCTGTTCATATTTTTTAAATTTAGGAATTATACTTTGAACGGTTTAAATTATTACATTTGAGTTTAAGGTATAGGGTATAAAGGTATAGGGTATAACCTGCAGAACCCAAGTTCCAAGAATCCAAGCCCCAAATTTCAAATCCCAAATTCCAAGTTTGGGGCTTGGGATTTGAGACTTGGGGCTTGAGATTTTGGGCTATCCCTTATACCTCTATACCTTTTTTGTCCCGCTTGTGCAGGATAAAATGTGGAAATTTATCCTGTTTGCTGTATAATAATAATAGTATTTATTATGGTTCACTCAAATATCTTTCAGCATCAATCGCTGCTATACAGCCCGAACCAGCTGCTGTAATTGCCTGGCGATAATGTTTGTCTTGTACATCGCCACATGCAAAAACACCTTCGATATTTGTTTTAGAACAACCGGGAATTGTTTTAATATATCCCGTTTCGTCGGTTTCAATAAATGGTTTAAAAATATCGGAATTTGGCTGATGACCAATTGCAACAAAAAATCCGGTAATTAAAATTGTAACATTTTCACCTTTTGCCTTAGTTAATATCACTCCATTTACTCCTGATGTATCGCCAATAATTTCTTTAGGTGTATGCTGAAAAAGAACTTCAATGTTCTTTGTTTTATAAACTCTTTCCTGCATAGCTTTCGAAGCACGTAAAAAATCTTTTCTTACAATTAAATAAACTTTTTTACAAATTCCTGCCAAATAAGATGCTTCTTCGCAGGCGGTATCGCCACCACCAACTACTGCCACATCTTGTCCTTTATAAAAAAAGCCGTCGCAGGTGGCACATGCCGAAACGCCACTTCCTTTAAATTTTTCTTCCGATTCTAAACCGAGATATTTTGCAGTTGCACCAGTTGCAATTATTACAGCATCGGCTTCTATAAGTTTATCGTCGTCAATCCATACCTTATGAGGTAATTTGTTAAAATCAACTTTTGTTGCAATACCAAAACGAATATCGGCACCAAAGCGTTCTGCTTGTTTTTTTAAATCTTCCATCATTGCTGGTCCAGTAATTCCTTCGGGATAACCGGGAAAATTATCTACTTCGGTTGTTGTTGTTAATTGACCACCTGGCTCTAATCCTTCGTATAATAATGGTTTTAAATTTGCTCTTGAAGCATAAATTGCTGCTGTATAACCGGCAGGACCGCTTCCTATTATTAAACATTTTACATGTTCACTTGAATTTTGAATATTGCCTGTTGATTCTGTTTTAGTACTAACACTCATCTGTTTAAAAAATTCCATGTTTTTATTTATTCTTAGACAAGAACAAAGATATAATTTTTATTTCATTTTTCATTAAGCAGTTTGCCATATTGGATAAAGAGTGGCAATGAAAAAACTGTACTCCCGATAGCAATCGGGATAACCGCAGTCATTGTCAAACCGCTGCAAAGCTATAAAATATTTTGTAATTGTCAAGTTGCCTATAACTGCCCAGTTTTTTGAAGTGTGTATTACCAGTAGTGTATTTTATTTTTGATTAAAAGAAATGACATAGAACTTCTTTTTCAAGTCAACTCTTAAAGTTCTATATTGTTTCCATTTATCGAAAGCATCAAAGTTAAATGATGTGTTTTCGGTGAAAAGAGCGAGAATACTGATAATAACGAACCGCTGTATACGAGAACCGCTTGGTTTACACTGAGCGAAGTCGAAGTGTACAGTGGTGTGAGAGGCTCTCCCCATCAGCATTGGCTGGTGGGGCAGTCTACTCGATTACCCGGCGTTTTTATTTTATAGTATTGATAAAGAGACTGTTCTACCAAGTCCAAGTTCGAATAATTTGTAAAGAGTTGATAGCTGTATGTCACTATGTCCGTTTTCAATTCTTGAAATGAAACTTTTTTTCGTTCCTGTTTTTTCAGCCAATTGTTCTTGTGTCATTGAAGCAATGCGTCTTTCTTCTTTTAGTATCTCACCAATAGCAAATGCTTTTGCTTTAATTTCAAAGTCTGTTCTGTTTTTTGTTCCAATTTTACCATAACGCTTGTCGAGATGCTCGTCAAAGGTGGTTATGTTTTTATTTGTTTGACTTTTTGTTTTCATCTCTTATATTTTTAAATTTTTTAACAAAGTATTCATATTTTAGCTTTAAAGCTTTTTCGATTTCAACAGTCGGAGTCTTCTGACTCTTTTTTTGAAAACCATTGAAGAGAACAACAATTTTTCCTTCATCAAAACAACAGAAAATCCTGAAAATGTTTCCGTGAAATTCTATTCTTATTTCATAGAGTCCGTCTGTACCTTTCCAAATGTTGGAAAAATTTGTAAGGAATTCTTTCTGCAACTTCAATAACGAATAAAACATAGTCGATTTTTTCTTTAACTTTTTCAGATTGTTGATCAAAAAAGTCTGAAAAGTAATTTTTAAAATAAATTATTTTTCTAATCCGTTCCATGTAATATTTTTTACAAAGTTAACTAATAATGGAACAAAAAGAAAAAAAACTTAAAATAATTATTAGAAGCGGGGGTCCTAAAATGACGGGTAACGTTCAAATGTTGGATTTGACGGGCATTTTCTTGCCTTGAGTTTGATACCTCAGAAGGCTATCTTTCATAAAACCAGATATATAACAAATCAGTTTTCGCACTACACCCTTTAGTTTTCAAGTGAGTTACCTTTTGACATCTTTAGCCCACTGGGCTGGCTCGTGACTTCATGTTTTTTTTATAAGTACTGGTTAATTACACTTCTCGGAATTAAATCAGGCATTTCTTTTATTGAAAGAGCTTTCATTATTTGCTTTGCCCCTTCTTCTGTTTTTGACCTCAGATAATACTCATTTTCATTTTGAGTAATTTGGCTCATCTGCATTTTTATAAGATTTTTACGTATTTGATTTTCCGATTGCGGGGTACCCTGTTTTTTCAACTTTAGTTGTAGATAATTTAAAACAGAAAATGAAATGTAACATAGTGCAAGATGTCCTAAAATTCTTGCTTTTGTCCAGTGGAACATTGGTCGCGTTTCAAGGAATGTTTTAAAACTTCTGAACGAATGTTCAATTTTATATAATTGTTTATACGCATCTAATATCTGTGCAATGGTTAATTTCTGATTGTTAGTAGCAATGCTCATAAAGCCATCAAATCGCTCACTTCGTTTTATTCTGTCCATATCTAAAACATAGTTGCATCGTTTCACTTTTTTTAGATAGTAGCTTTTGGCTTTCTTTTCCAATGGTGCGGGTTGGCTTAAAAACATTTTTGCTCTTTCGATTTTTTCTTCTCTCTCTGCTTTGTCTTTAGCAGCTCTTTTTGTGCTGTATGTTGTTATTAACTTTCTGCCTTTATATTCGGTAAGATAATATTGTATTTTAATGTATTCATCTGATTCATCTTCTATTTCCAAAACCTTATACTTTGTTAAATCGAGGATTTCATCCTGTTTGCTTTCTAATATACTTTTAAGTCGTTCACCAAAAATAAATTCATATTCGGATTCCTCTATTTCTTCTATATTATCTTTATTCATCATTCCTGTGTCGGCTACACAAATAACTTTATCAATTTGATACTTCTTTTTAAGCCTGATTACAGCATCAGTGAAAGTGTGCCCTTCATATTGTTTTCCATGATATACTTCATAACCAACAGGTTGTTTATTCTGGTCTATCAATAATCCAAAAACTACTATTGTTTTTCCAATCTTACCATCTTTACCAAACCCTTTTTCCCTAAAACCATCTTCTTTATTGCTATCAAAATAAAAAGTGGTTACATCGTAAAACACAACATCTAATTTTTGATTAAATAAATTTCTCCCTTTGTTATATATAATTTGCTTTATGAACTCTTCCTCATGGTGCAGATGGTCTAATGTCCGGTATATTTGGTGTAGTTCTATTTTCGATAATCCAATATAGTCGATTTGATTTTTGTAGTTGGACAACTTACTTACAGGATCGTTAAACCGCTCGCTGATTAACAAGCATACACTTTCTTTTAAACTAAATCCAAGATTTTTATTTCGGCTTATTCCATCGAAAAAAGTATCTAAAGAATACGCTTTTAGCAATTGTTTTACAACAAGGGGAAATCCATAATTAAATCTGTCAAGTTCATGGAGTATTCGATGTTTTAATTCTTCGATAGTCCCTCCGCCAAGCTCGTATAAAGATTGCCCTATTCTCTTTAACGCTTCTGGTGAGTAGTCTGTAACTTTGCCCAAATTAAATAATGTGTGATGTCTTATTTTGCCATCGGTATCTCTGAAGCTCTGTATTATCCGCAAATAGGTAGCTTTTCCCTTTTTTTCATGTCGTAAAAATGCCATAATCCTAATTTTTAATTAATAATAAATTATTCGCACTAAATTAGTGTTCGGCTAATTCTTAAAATTGTTGCAAATATAGACATTATAATTTATTGTATAATGTTGTTTTAGCACTACATTTTTTAAAATTTCAAAACAACACCCCTGATATAATCAGGGTTTTAGAGGATTGATGGAGGTTTATGTGTCAAACTCAAGAGAGCAATCTGTAACAATCAAGTATATATTGATAATTGATAAGTTATGTATCAGTGAATTTTCTGTCTATGTCAGGTAATCTGAAATTCTTGATAGCATTCAATTTTTGTATGGATAAATGTAAAATGGGTTAAAATAGATGCTTCCTAACGTCAGCATGACAAGTGTGGCGAGCAACAATTTGATAGTAAGACCACCAACTTATGGCAATGGCAATTGGTCTATGAGCTACATATCAAGGATTGGATGGTTAGTAAGACACGAATCAAGAGTAGGAGTTTTATTTTTTTCTTTTATATATTACAAAAGAAAAATCGAAATTATTTTCTTCGCTATGGTGTTTTTCGGTTTCGGTTATTTGCCATTTTTTTTCTGAAATTTCAGGAAAAAACACATCGGCTTCAAAAGCTTTATGAACCCAAGTTATATATAATGTTTCGGCAAATTGCAAAAACTGTTTATAAACCGAACTGCCGCCAATAACAAAGCAATCTTCTTTGTTTTTACAAAGTAAAAGTATTTGTGATATTGAGTAAACCATTGTGCAACCAGGAATCGTTTCGCCTGCAACATCTGTCAACACAATGTTTTCTCTGCCGGGTAATGGTCGAATTGGCAATGATTCAAAGGTTTTTTTTCCCATTATTACTGGATGCCCTAAAGTGATTTTTTTAAAATGCTTTAAATCTTCGGAAATATGCCAGAGTAAATCGTTATTTTTTCCAATTGCGTAATTTGATGCTATTGCTACTATTATAGATAAGTTTTTCATCCGTTTATATTTGTTAATTTGTTGATACTCATTTTTTTTTATTTTTCAGATTGATGTAGATTGAAGAAGATTGATAAGATTGAGAGCGTCCCAACCTTTTTCAATCTTGTTTTTTTTAATCTTTTCTTATCAATCTTTTCAATCTTTTTTCAATCTCACCCCTTAACCTCACTCCTTAACCTTAAATATAATCACTCCCTTGTGTGTGTTTTAAAATTAATTATGGATATTCATTAATAAATCGTTATTCTTTAATCCTAAATCCTAAATTTTTTAATGTAGCCATTTTTTAATGTCACTCATATTTCCAAAAGCAACTATAACATCGTTAGCTTCAAACACATAATCGGGTGACACAACACCAATAATTTTGGTTTTCATAACATTACTTCCAACTAAATTAGTAACTTCTCTATCGTGTTTAATTGTAAGAATATTAACATTATATCTTTTACGCACATCTGCATCTCTAATTGATAAGCCAATATATTTTTGTGGAATTACAGCTTCTACAATTCCATAATCATCAGATAAATCTAAATAATCGAGCACATTAGTCATATCTATTTTCTTTACAAAGCGTTCGGCAGAATCTTCTTCGGGACTTAATATTTCAATAACACCAATCGCTTCAAGAATTGTTCGGTGAATTGGTGAAATAGTTCTACTAACTAACCGCTTAATATTCATCTTTTTAAGTATTGCCGTTGTTAAAATTGACGCTCCAAAATCTTCGCCAATAGCAACTAGCACAATATCACATTCGAGCAGTGGCAAATTTTTTAACGCCTGCGTGTCGGTACAATCGAGCGATACTGCATAGGTAATTTTATCTTTTATGTTTTCGACACGATGAATTTGGCTATCAACACCAATTACCTCATGTCCAAGAGCTGCTAATTTAATAGCAACTGCCGAACCAAAATTTCCGAGACCAATAATTATTATTTTCATGCGTTTATATTTTATATTATGTTCATATTCATTAGTTTATGGTTTATGGTTTCTGGTTTTTAGTTTGAAGTTGTAAAAACCTGAAACTTCAAACTCGAAACTTTAAACTCGAAACTTCAAACTTTTTTTAACTAATTATAATATTTTCATCGGGATATTTATATTTTAATGATACAACCTTTCTGATAAATGCTACAAATATAGTTAATGTGCCAACTCTACCCAAAAACATAGTAACAACTATCACATATTTGCTTTGTTCCGATAAAGTTGGAGTAATACCAGTACTTAAACCTACTGTACCAAAAGCCGAAAAACATTCGAAAGCAATTTTTAAAGTATTTTCGCCTTTTTCGAAAGCCGATACTAATAAAACAGAAACACCAATAGCAAGTAACGACAACAAAATAGTTGCAAAAGCTTTACGTACCGAATCATCGGCAATTTCGCGACGGCTAATTTCAATTCTGTCTTTTCCGCGTGCAATACTAAAAACATTAAGTATTGCTATTGCAAATGAACTTGTTTTAACCCCACCACCTGTACTACCTGGCGAAGCACCTACCCACATAAAAAAAATTGTTAACAAAATCGTTACGGGTAAAATTGTACTATAATCAACAGTGTTAAATCCTGCGGTACGAGGAGTAACCGATAAGAAAAATGCTTCAATAATTTTTCCTTGTAAACTATAGTCTTTCAGAGTATTACTATATTCGGTAATAAAAAAAGCAACTGTTCCAAAAACTAATAATGCAAAAGTTGTATAAACAACAATTCGGGTGTTTATATTAATAATATTGGGTTTATGTATATATGTTTTATTAATAATTTTACGATATAAATTTTGTGTATAATGTTTTAATAGTTTGTAATAATTTAAAAGTATTGGAAATCCAATTCCACCAAGTATAATTAAAAATGCTACAATTAAATGAACAGGAAAATTAAAACGAAGACGAGCATCATATAATCCTTGCGATAGAGTAGAAAATCCCGCATTACAAAATGCCGAAATACTATGAAAAACAGAGAATTTTAAATTTGCCAATTCATCAGGAAAATAAAATCTGTTGATGTTTGCATAAATTATAATCGCCCCTATTAGTTCAATAACAAATGTAAAAATAATAATTTTAAATAAGTTTTTAAAAATATCGCTAATAGTATCGTTGTTAATCATATCTTTTATATATATGTTGTTGTGAAACGAATTGTTTCCCGAAAAGAATAAACCAAAAAAACTTGTAAAAGTCATTACTCCTAACCCGCCTAGCTGAATTAAAATTAAAATAATCCCTTTGCCTAAAGCTGTAAAAGCAAATTGTGTGTCAACCGAAACAAGTCCAGTAACACATACTGCACTTGTTGAGGTAAAAAGTGCATCAATAAAGCTAATTCCGGAATTTGTTGAATTAGGCAAAAGTAAAAGCCCTGTTCCAATTGTTATAATAAATAAAAAACTTATAATAAATAAAAGTGCCGGATTAAATTTTCCGAGAAAAATAAATAAACTTCGTTTAGATATTTCTATTATAAACAACAATAAAATAATAAGATATATGAAAACATTTTTTTGTAAAAACGATAATATTTGAAGATGATTTAAAAACCATTCAGTAAAAACGTGTTTTTCAAGTAACATTAAACCAAGTAACAAAAACAATACAACATCAAACATTATTGCTGGTGTTTTACGTTTCCTGCCAATATTAAATAACAAACGGATAAATATTAATCCAAAAAACAAATCGACTATAAATTCAAAGAATAATTCGAGATTTAATTTAATTGATGGTAAAATGTCGAAACCGAAATAATATATCATTAAAATTATTCCTAAAAGACTTGCAAATAAAAAAAGAAAATCGGAAAGCTTAAGTATCACTTTTCTAAACTCATCGAATGATTCGTTAAAGCGGAGTATCTCTTTTTTTACTTTAAACATAACAAGGCAAAAGTATTTTAAAAATACTAAAAAATTCAAAAATATGAAAAATTATTTTATAAATAGCGATTGTCCATAAAGTCGAGAGTCTGAATCCGATATCGGATATAACGTTCGATCCGATAGTTATCGGATTTGAGGCTTGCGATTCAATAAAACATGGCACGGTTTTAAACCTAAAAGGGTTTTAAAAGTTAATAACTATGTAGTGTCTGTCTATAAACTCAGTGTCTGATTCATAATGTTCGAATTCAAGGCATTCGAAGTATTAATCAGGAGTTTACTGTAGTAAATGACTGTTTATTAATACGAGAATAACGCAGAACTTAGCGAAGCGATCTCACGAATACCTTAAAAATATAAAAAAGGTATGAGTAAATCGGACATTATGGACAGACACTAATTAAAAACGATAAGACCAGTAGTTGCAAGGTTGCTTTTGTTTAATGCACGGTCGTACATATAAAAATCGAATCTTACAGAGTCCCAGCTCATTGGAGTAAAGAAATCAAGATAAATTAAGATAGTACATTTTAAAGCTTTGTTTTGGTCAATTGACTCAATGTATTTAGTTCTGAAATATAAATATGTTCCAATTTCAGGAGTATCAACAACATTATAAATCCCATTAACCATTTTGTACATGGTTATTAATACGTTGTTGTGATAATTTCCAGTTATTTCGTATGGTGGTAACGTGTCACCATCTTTAAATCCAATATCTCCATCTCCATCAATTAAATAATAACTCAAAACGCATCTTTTAATATGATTCTCGAAAATAATGGTGTCTTTAATCGGAATAGAAAGAAATTTAATATCAGGTATTTCAGAATATTTAACCGGCTTTTGGCATGAAACCCAAATTAATGATAAAGCAATTATTATAATGTATATAATTTTCATTTTAGAATAATGAATTGTAATTCAAAATTAGTAAAAATTAATAAAACAACTTATTTTTTTCTGAAATAAATTGTAATGGGAACTCCTTTAAAATTATAAATAGAACGAATTTTATTTTCTAAAAACCTTTTATACGACTCTTTAATGTATTGAGGCAAATTGCAGTAAAATGCAAAACAAGGGAATGGGGTTGGTAGTTGAGTTATATATTTAATTTTAACAAATTTTCCTTTTACAGCCGGAGGCGGATATGTTGAAATTATTTCTAAAAACACTTCGTTAAGTTTGTGAGTTGTTATTTTTTGTTTACGGTTGTTATAAACTTCAATTGCAGTTTCTAAAACTTTAAGTATTCTTTGTTTTGTTATAGCAGAGATAAAAATAATCGGCACATCAACAAAAGGTTCAATTTTTTCTTTAATAATTTTAGTAAACTCATCAGTAGTTTTGTTATCTTTTTCAACTAAATCCCATTTATTTACTAAAATTACTAAACCTTTATTGTTGGTGTCAATTAATCTTAAAATATTAATGTCTTGAGCTTCAATTCCCCGTGTGGCATCGAGCATTAACAAACAAATATCAGAACTTTCAATTGTTTTTACTGCACGCATTACCGAATAAAATTCTAAATCTTCGGTAACTTTTCCTTTTTTTCTCAATCCTGCCGTATCTATTAAAAAAAAGTCCATTCCAAATTTGTTGTAACGTGTAAAAATAGAGTCGCGAGTTGTTCCTGCAATTGGAGTAACAATGTGCCTGTCTTCGCCAATTAACGAATTTAGCAGTGATGATTTTCCTGCGTTTGGGCGTCCAACAATAGCTATTTTTGGGAGTTCAGAACTGTCGGCTTCGTTTTCAGTTTTAGGTAAAAATTTAACTGTTTCATCAAGCAATTCGCCAGTTCCACTACCCGACATAGCCGAAATGCAAAAAACTTCGCCTAATCCTAATTTATAAAAAATTTGAGCATCGGCAATTCTCTCATTATTATCAACTTTATTTGCAACTAATAAAACTTTTTTATTGTTTTTTCTTAAAATATTTGCGATTTCTAAATCAAGGTCGGTAATTTCGCCATAAACATCTACTATGAATAAAATAATGTTTGCTTCGTGAATTGCTAATTTTACTTGCTTTCTGATTTCCGATTCAAAAATATCATCGGAGTTAGTAACATAACCGCCTGTATCAATAACCGAAAATTGATTTCCACACCATTCGCTTTTTCCATACTGACGGTCACGGGTAACGCCACTTATTTTGTCAACTATGGCTTGTCTAAAACCTACTAATCGGTTAAACAATGTTGATTTACCAACATTTGGGCGCCCTACAATTGCTATTATTCCTGACATCTTTTATTTTATAACGTACAACGTATCAAGTACAAAGACTGATTTATTTGCATGTTTGCTGAAGTTTGAAAATCATATTTTTAATATGCTCTATTCTATTAGAAAAATTCTCGTACTCGCTAATATTGATATAATCTAATTTGTTTGCAATTATCAATTGTGTATCTATTTCACAAGCTGAACCATTTGATATGCCAAGAAAATATTTAAACTCTCCTTTAGTGTTTCTTCCTGCACCTTCTGCAATGTTACTTGGAACCGAAACGCCTGCACGCCTCAATTGTGATGTTAAGCCATACATTTCCTCATTCGGAAACAATTTTGTTTTTTTGTAAATATCAACTGATAAATCAATGGCTTCTTGCCAAACTTTTAATTCTTTATACCTGTTCATAATATTTATTTTTTATTGTTTAAATTATTACTTTGTACTTGATACTTAATACTTTGTACTTAATACTTTGTACTTTATTTAATATATCCAAATTTCTTCAAAAGCAGTGTGTTGTCTCTCCAGTTTTTTTGAACTTTAACAAATAATTGTAAAAAAACTTTTTTCCCTAAAAATTCCTCAATGTCTTTTCTTGCATCTGTTCCAAGTCGTTTAATTGCTCTACCTCCTTCGCCAATGATAATCATTTTTTGTGAACTTCTAACAACATAAATTATTGCCGAAATGCGGATTATTTTTTCGTCTTCTTTAAATTCCTCAACATCTATTTCAACGCAATATGGAATTTCTTTATGATACAACAATAAAGATTTTTCGCGAATAATTTCGCTTATAAAAAAACGTTGACTGCGGTCGGTTAAAGTTTCTTTATCGTAATATGGTGGATTTTCGGGCAAAAGCTCTACAATTAATGATGTTAAAGAATTAACGTTAAAGTTTCGTAATGCACTTATTGCAAGTTGTTTAGCATTAGGAAATATTGTTTGCCATTTTCTTAATTTTTTTTCTACTGTTTCCTGCTCCGATAAATCAATTTTATTTAAAACCAAAATTATTGGAATTTTAGTTGAAAGCAAATCAGCAGGAATATTTTTTATGTCAGGTTCTTCAGATGTGTCTGCTAAAAAAATGAGAATATCTGCATCTTTGTATGCTTCTTCAACAAATGTCATCATACATTCTTGCATTTTATAGCTTGGCTCAATAATTCCAGGGGTATCCGAAAAAACTATTTGATAATCAACGCCATTTAATATACTTATTATTCTATGTCGTGTAGTTTGGGCTTTTGGGGTTACAATACTAAGTTTTTCACCAACCAATGCATTCATTAAAGTTGATTTTCCAGCGTTTGGCTTACCTATAATATTTACAAAACCGGCTTTGTGCATTTATTTTTATAATTTGTGCAAAGATAGGTTTTAATTAACTATTTAGTGTTTGCCCATAAAGTCAGTGTCTGATTAATAATGTTCGAGTTTGAGGCATACGAAGTTTTGAAAACCAAGGAGTTTACTGTAGTAAATGACTGTTTTCAAAACGAGCATAACGAAAAAAATCGGACATTATAGACAGACACTATTTATAGGAAGGTTAGTAATAGAAAGAATAAACAATATTACTTGAGCCAGTTTTCAAGGTTTTCTTGATCAAGGTCAAGATAATTTACCTGATGCTCTACAATACTATTATTAATAAGGTAAATAACGGGCAACTCAACTCCAGCCAAATAAACGAAATTTCTTCCAAGTAACATGCAATGAGGAATATCTTCGGTATCAGTATTTTCAAAAAATTGCTTTAAATCTTGTTCTTCACCATTAAAAACAAAATAAAAAGGAATTTTAGAATTTCGTTTATGTATAATTCTTATTTTGTTTGCAGCTATTCTGCAATATTTACATTTTAAGCTAAAAAAAACAATAATGTGTTTATTTGTTGAAAGTGATTTGGGTGGAACATTTAGAGTTGCCGATTTGTACAAAGAATCCAAAGGAATATATGAATTATTTTCAGGTTTATTCAAATATGCTTCAGAATAATCAAGTTGAACAGGATTGAGAACAAATGGCAAAATAAATATTGTTACAATTACAAGAATAATAATATAACGAATTTTTTTAGCAACTTTCCATCCGTTATGAAATTTTAATAAAACAAAGAAAATTCCCAGCATTATAATATTTTTAATTAACGCCTGCAATGGTGTCATTTGAAAATAAGTACCAAAGCAACCGCAATTCCCTTTATTACCACTTAAAAAAATTAGTAATACAAGATACATACAGAATATTAAAAGAACTATAACGCCTGATTTGTATGCAAGTTTGTGCAGATATATATTGAAAAGTAAAAAGAATCCAATAAATAGTTCCAATCCTATGAGAAATCTGGCAATAAAGGGAGCTGCCTGCCAGTTAAATATTCCTATATCAACAAAAGTATATTCAAATGGCTCTATAGGGTACAATTTTAAATATCCTGAAATAATAAATACCAACCCTAAAAGTGAACACAAAACTGTTAAAAATATTTTTTTAAGCATAAAAAAATGAATAAAAAAAGCGTTCTTCACCGAAGAACGCTTTTTTTAATTAGCAAACAATTACTTTAATGTGCATTCAACTTTTGTTGTAGTACTGCCATCAACTTCAGTGGTACTCATACAAAAAAGTCTTGCATCTCCTTTCATTGACTTGTTATAAGTAGTAATATTAGGATCGCCAACTACCGTACCATTTACACTAGTTGTACAGGTACAAGTACGGTCTTTTTTACAAGACACAAAAGAAAAAGCAGTAATAACAGCAACAATTAATAATAATTTTTTCATAAATAAATAATTTATAGAGTTAATAATTTACAAAAGTATAAAATAAAATTTAATTCCAAAATTATTTTAATTAAAGGGGATAATTTTATTTTGATGTGCTGAAGTCATAAAATTAGATTTAATCTAAAGTGAAAAAAGTCTATATCTCTAGTGCCTTTATTATGTCTTGTGG
>MENF01000207.1 GCA_001769035.1 Bacteroidetes bacterium GWA2_32_17 | reverse complement strand
AGTATTTATTGCAAAAAAGCTAATAATAAGTAAGCATAAAATTTTTTTCATGGTAAAACATTTTAATTTAGATACAAAAATAATATTTTTTTTTAATAAAGACAATAAAGATTATATAAAGGTTGCTTTATTTACAATTCTTTTATAGTGATATTAGCTGCATGGTCAATATTGTAGTGTAGTCCAATGCTTTCTTTTCGCTTTTGAGCCGATTTAATTACAAGATAACCTACTGTAATTAAGTTTCTTAACTCGCATAATTTTTGAGAAACTTTTGATACTTTATAAAGTTCTTCAGTTTCATGGTAAATCATTTCGAGGCGAGAGAATGCTCTTTCTAATCGGCTATCGCTTCTTACAATCCCAACATAATGACTCATTAAATTATGTAAATCTCTCATATTTTGAGTTATAAGCACAAGCTCTTTTGGGTGTGTTGTACCTTTATCGTTCCATTCGGGTATATTTTCTTGATATTTAAGTTTTTTAAAAATTTCTATGGCATGTTTCGATGCTCTATCAGCAAACACTAATGCTTCAATTAATGAGTTAGAAGCTAACCTGTTTGCACCGTGTAATCCAGTAGAAGATGCTTCTCCTGCAGCATATAAATGATTAATGTGAGTAAGTCCATTTTTATCAACCTTAATTCCTCCACATAAATAATGTGCAGCAGGAACTACAGGTATATAATCTCTCATAATATCAATTCCTATTTTTAAACATTTTGCATATATATTTGGAAAATGATTTTGGAGTTCATCTTTATCAATATGAGTAGCATCTAAATAAACATAATCCTCGCCTCTTTTTTTCATTTCGTAATCTATTGCCCGAGCTACTATATCGCGAGGAGCCAGCGACCCCCTTGAATCATATTCGTTCATAAATTCATTCCCCGAAATAGTTTTTAATATTGCTCCTGCTCCACGCAATGCTTCGGTAATTAAAAAAGAGGGACGTTCGCCCGGGTTATACAATGAAGTTGGGTGAAATTGTATAAACTCCATGTTTTCAGCAATACCTTTTGCTCTATGTACCATTGCAATTCCGTCACCTGTAGCTATTGTCGGATTGGTTGTAGTTAAATATAAATTGCCAACTCCGCCTGTCGAAATAAAAGTTGTTTTTGCTAAAATTTTAAATATTTGATGTTGTTGCAAATCCATCACATAAGCACCATAACACTCTGTATCTGTATTATTTTTGTGAACTATTTTTCCCAAGTGATGTTGTGTAATTAAATCTATTGAAAAATGATTTTCTAAAAGAGTAATATTTGGATTATTTTTTACTTGCTCTGAAAGAATTTTTTGAATTTCGTTACCTGTATTGTCTTTATGATGAAGGATTCTGTATTCCGAATGTCCACCTTCACGAGCAAGGTTAAAACTCCCATCACTATTTTTGTCGAAATTTATTCCCCATTCTATTAAATCATTTATTCGCTCAGGTGCTTCGCTAACAACCATTCTTACAATATTTTCGTCGCATAAACCTGCACCTGCAATTAACGTGTCTTTTACATGTTTTTCAAAAGAATCGGGTTGATGTGTTACTGCTGCAATCCCACCTTGAGCATATCTTGTGTTAGTTTCATCAATTCGTGTTTTTGTAACAACGCAAACTTTCCCATATTTAGCAACTTTTAAGGCAATCGTTAAACCTGCTATTCCTGAACCAATTACTAAAAAATCAAATTTTAAATCCATTTTTTAAATTTCACAAAAGTACAACATGATATTGTTTGTTGTCCTATTTATTAATTTTCTTTTTTTATCAATTTTCAAATATCTTTTTACCTAAAAAAAAATAATTAACTTGCAACCAAAATAAATCACAAAACGAAATAGTAATTATGATTGATATTCAAGCCATTCGTAAAGATTTTCCGATATTAAATCAAAAAACATACAATCATCAAATTGTTTATTTTGATAATGCGGCAACTTCTCAAAAACCCCAAATAGTAATTGATACCACTAACGAATATTACCTAAAATATAATAGCAATATTCATCGCGGTGTACATTATTTAAGCGAAAAAATGACTGAAGCTTATGAAAATGCAAGAAAAACAGTAAAAAGTTTTATAAATGCTAAATTTCAACACGAAATAATTTTCACCTCTGGAACCACCGAATCTATTAATTTGGTTGCGTTTACTTTTGGCGAAAAATACATTTTCGAAAATGATGAAATAATTATTTCCCAAAACGAACACCATAGCAACATTGTGCCTTGGCAAATGGTTTGCGAACGAAAAGGGGCAAAAATAAAAGTTTTGCCGTTACAATATAATGGGGAATTAGATTTAAATGCTTACAAAAAACTTTTTAATGATAAAACAAAAATTGTTGCAGTTAACCATGCTTCTAATTCACTTGGAACAATTAATAATATCGAAACAATTATTAAAATAGCTCACGAACACAATGTCCCGGTTTTAATTGACGGCGCTCAAGGCATCCAACATCAAATAGTTGACGTTCAACAATTAGATTGCGATTTTTATACTTTTTCGGGACATAAAATTTATGGTCCTACAGGCACTGGCGTTCTTTATGGTAAAGAAAAATGGCTAAACGAAATGCCCCCCTATAAAGGTGGCGGCGATATGATTAAAACAGTAACTTTTGAGAAAACAACTTATAACGATTTGCCTTTAAAATATGAAGCTGGAACTGCAAATTTTGTTGGCGCAATTGGTCTTTCTGCTGCAATTAAATATGTCGAAATAATTGGAATGAAAAATATTATTGAGTACGAAGAGATGTTATTCAAATATTTAAAAGAAAAAATTTCTAAAGTCCCTGAAATTAGAATTTATGGAACCGCTACAAATAAAATTTGTTTAATATCATTTTTATTAGGAAAAATTCATCATTTTGATACAGGCATGATGTTAGATAAAATGGATATTGCTGTTAGAACAGGTAACCATTGTAACCAACCCACAATGCAGTTTTATGGTATTGAAGGCACTGTTAGAGCTTCTTTAACATACTACAACACAATCGAAGAAATTGATTATTTTATAGATTCATTAATAAAAGTTAAACAATTATTTGGATAATTTTATGTCAATTGAACAAGCTCAGGAACAAATTGTAGAAGAGTTTTCGGAATATCCCGATTGGATGGAAAAATATACATATTTAATTGAATTAAGTAAGGTGTTACAAGGTTTTAAGGAAGAATACCGCAATACACAAAACTTAATAATAGGTTGTCAATCGCAAGTGTGGCTTCAAGCAGAATATGTTGATAAAAAAATTAACTTTTATGCCGACAGCGATGCAATAATAACTAAGGGTATGGTTGCATTACTTGTAAGGGTTTTATCAAACCGAACCCCTGACGAAATTGCAAATGCAGAACTTTGGTTTATTGAAAAAATTGGATTAAACACTCATCTTTCGCCAACACGTTCAAATGGATTAGCTTCAATGGTTAAACAAATGAAACTTTATGCAATTGCTTATAAAACGAAGTATAATGTATGAATAAAAATTCAGCAGATATATACTATAATTGGGGATAAATTACTGATTTTCTTTACGAAATACGAATTGTACGAATGTACGAATACAGTTCTCATTCGTATATTCGTAATGATTAGTATTTCGTAAAATAAAACAAATATAATGACAATTCAAAGTATAGAAAGCAAAGTAGTTGAAACATTAAAAACAATTTTCGACCCCGAAATTCCTGTTAACATTTATGAACTTGGACTTATTTATGAAATAAGTATTGATGACAACAATAAAGTAGAAATTAAAATGACACTTACTTCGCCAAACTGTCCTATGGTTGACGACCTGCTAAGCGAAATAAACGATAAAGTAAAAGCCATTGAAGGCGTTAGCGATGTTATTTTAAATATTGTTTTTGACCCTCCATGGGATAAAAATATGATGAGTGATGCTGCACTTTTAGATTTGGGACTAATATAGTGTCTGTCCATAATGTCCGATTTTTTCGTTATGCCCCAGTACGCTTCGCTACGGGGTAAACTTGTTTTGAAAACAGTCATTTACAAATGTAAACTCCTTGGTTTTCAAAACTTCGCAAGCCTCAAACTCGAACATTATGAATCAGACACAGAAACCTCAAGCCCCAAGTCTCAAATCCCAAGCCCCAAGCCCCAAGCCCCAAGCCCCAAACTTGGAATTTGGGATTTGGGGCTTTATTATTTTTTTACATTCAACACATCAAAATATTATTTAGTCAAAAAAAAAATAAATTTAGGTTGCAATTATAAAAATCTTGTATCTTTGATAATTAAATTAACAATCATAATAATATGGAAAAAGAAATAACTGCAAAAAGTAGTAAACATGAAATTATAGAAGCTTATAATGAATTGCTTACAAAGGTAAAAGAGCAAAATAATACTAACTCCAGAGCCATCAACGAAAAAGAAGAGCATAAAAAAAATGTTGACAGTGCTTCAGAGCATTCACAAGAAAGTATTGTGAAAAATATTTCTAATTTAAAACTTGGTTTAGGACAATCATTAGATTTAATTGAGAAATCGTTGGTTGATGAGTTTAAAAAGCTCACTTCATTACAGGATGCAATTGTTTATGAAGAAAACAGATTAAAAGATATGTACGAAATTATTGCAACTGCCGAAACTCTTGAAACCCTAATTCTTACACATAAAGAAAAAAAATTGAAATTAGAAGAAGAATTCAAACAACAAAGTGCAGAATTAGAACAAATAATGGAAAAAATGAAAGCAGACTGGGAAAAAGAAAATACCCAAAATGAAATAAACCAAAAAGAATATTTAGTTAATTTAAAAAAGCAACGAACAAGAGATGAAGAAGAATATCATTACACACTACAAATTGAACGTAAAAAAGAAGAAGATTTATATAACGAAAAAAAGTTAAATCAGGAAAAAATATTGTCAGAGCAAAAAATTAAGTTCGAAAAAGAAATAACCGAAAGAGAAACATTAATAACAGCAAAGGAAAAAGAATATGCCGAATTAGTAAAAAAAGTTCAGCAACATCCAATTGAATTAGAAAAAGCTATTAAAGAAACCGAAAAAAATGTTAGAGAAAAAATATTAATGCAATATTCGCACGAAAAAGAACTGCTTATTAAAGATACAGAAGGAGAAAGAAAACTTAAAGACCAATTAATTAACAGCTTACAAGATAAAATTAAAGAACAATCATCAATAATTCAGCAGTTATCAATTAAGGCAGAAAATGCTACAACTCAGGTAAAAGACATAGCTTTAAAAGCAGTTGAAGGGTCTTCTAATTTAAGGCGTTATCCATTAAACGAAAAAGAAAACTAATTTTTTGTAATTTATGCAAAAAGATTTTATTAAACCGAAAAATTAAGATTATTTCACTTAAGCCATTTATTGCCACGCTCTTTAAGGTACAACAATTATTTAATCAATTGATTTATTCCCAATTGCTAAATATTTTAAAAAATATTTTTTGATTTTAATTTTTTTTCATATTTTTGTAAAAAATAAAAATAAAACCAATGAAAAGAATTGCTGCAATTTTTATAACAATTTTTGTGCTTGCACTTGTTTTAAACTCTTGTAAAAGTAGTGAACATTGTCCAGCTTATGGGCAAGTTGAAACACAACAAACAACGCAACACTCTTAAAAATTTATTTTTTTGTTGCTTTCACAAGTTTATTTAAATAAATTTGTGAAATTTTATTTATGTATAACCGTATTACATTATTTATATTATTAACGTTTTCGGTTAAGGCATTTTCGCAAGGAGAATTAAACAACGAAACACGAGTTGTATCGGGAAACGAGAAATCTTATGCGATATTAATAAATTCTAATGGATGGGGATTAAATTATAGGTACGGCAAACGAATAACTGGCTTTAAAAAACGTTTGTTCGATTTCGATTTCTCGTATGTTAAACATCCTAAAGAAATTAGAATTCAAAATCCTTATTATGACAACCAAAAACGTTTTGTATTTGGAAAACTGAACATACTTTTTACATTAAAAGCAAGTATTGGTAAACAAAAAGAAGTTTATAGTAAATTCGATAAAGGTGGCATTGCAATAAAATATTTTTACGAAGGCGGATTTTCATTAGCTATTTTAAAACCAATATATTATGAAGTTGTTGATCAGTCAAACCCAAACCCTAACCCTAACACGCCTAATGTTATTGATAAATTATTTGACTACAATATACATTCTCCCGCAGATATTTATGGACGTTCATCATTTTTTAAAGGAATAACTGAAACAAAATTTAAACCTGGATTATTTGTAAAAGCCGGACTTTCATTTGTGTATAGTAATCAATACGAGACGATTAATGCTTTAGAAACAGGATTGATTTTCGATATTTATTATTCTGAACTACCAATTATGGCTACCGCTCAAAATCAAAATTATTTAATTTCAATATTTATTAGTTATCGCTTTGGAAAAGTTGGAATTAGAAATAAAAATGAGTTTGTGCCCGATAACTAATAACAATATGTACGATATGTATATTATTGACTCTAACAAACCCAAAATTAAATTACCTTCAGGAAAATCATATTTAGATGTAAAAAAAATAGTTGCTCATAATAATCTTCACACTATTTGTCAAAGTGGAAACTGCCCAAATCTTGCCGAATGTTGGGGAGTTGGCACTGCAACTTTTATGATTCTGGGAGATATTTGTACACGTTCATGTAAATTTTGCTCAGTAACAACTGGCAAACCATTCCCTCCCGACATTAACGAACCACAAAATATCGCTAACTCAGTTAAACAAATGAAACTCAAACATTGTGTAATTACAAGTGTTGACCGTGACGACTTACCCGATGGCGGTGCAACAATATGGACTGAAACAGTAAAAAAAGTAAAATTTGAAAATCCACAAACTACTATTGAAATATTAATACCCGATTTTAAATTCGATAAAAAAGCTCTTAACATTGTTGCCGAATCAAAACCAAATATTATTTCGCATAACCTCGAAACCGTTGAACGATTATCTAAAAAAATAAGAGTACAAGCCAAATATCAAAGAAGTTTACAAGTATTAAACTACATATACATTAAAGGTATAACCACAAAAAGTGGAATTATGCTTGGCTTGGGCGAAACCATTGAAGAAATACACAAAACAATGGACGATTTACTAAATGTTGGTTGCAAAATTATTACAATTGGTCAATATCTTCAACCAACATCAAATAATATTAAAGTCGAAAAATATTATTCATCGCAAGAATTTAAAAAATTGGAAGAAATTGCTTTATCAAAAGGCTTTAAATTTGCAGAGTGCGGCAGTTTAATTCGCTCTTCGTATCACGCCGAAAAACACGTTTAAATGTCAGTAATTTTCGGAATAATAAAAAATGGTGTTTTTGCCGAAAAGCAAGAACTGGAAAAAATGTTTGCTTCGGTAAAGCATTTTCCATATAATAATTACGCTATTTGGAATGAAAATAATGTTGGATTTGGCTGGCTCCAATTATACGACACCCCCGAATCAGTTTACGATAAACAACCATTTTCTTTCGGAAACGACAGGTTCGTAATGGTTGGCAAAGCCCGATTAGATAACCGTAACGAACTTTGTAATATTTTTAATATTCCTGCTGATGAAAGAAAAACCTTTCCCGACACAAAATTAATTCCATTAGCTTTCGAAAAATGGGGAAAAGATTGTACTAAAAAGCTTTTTGGCGATTGGAGTTTTGCAATATGGGATAAAAACGAAAGGCAATTATTTATAGCACGCGACCATCAAGGGGTAACAGCTTTTTACTATACAATTACCAATAATTTTATAGCATTTGCAAGCAATAAAACTGTTTTACTTTCAATTCCAACTGTTTCAAAAGAAATTAACAAATTGCAAATGGCTCAGCTTTTGGTTGGTTGGCATGGTTATGCCGAAGAAACTTCTTATAAAAATATTTTCAGATTGCCACCTTCCAATTATGCTATTTATAAAAACGGAAAAATTTCGATTTCTAAATATTGGCAATTAGAAGATGTTACCGATATTCATTTAAAAAATGATGACGAATATTTAGAAGCATTTAACGAACTATTTTTAAATGCTGTTAAATCGCGAATAAGGTCATATCGCCCAATTGGCTCAATGCTAAGTAGTGGACTCGATTCTACTTCAGTTACAGCCATTGCGGCTACTGAACTATCAAAAGATGGGGGAAAAATAAAAGCCTATACGTCTGTACCTCTTTTTGATACTACCAGTATAAAACCAAACAAATATGGCGACGAATCGGAGCTTGCTGGTTTATTTGCTAAAATGTACCCTAACATTGAACACATATTAGTAAAATCGGAAAATAAAAATCCTTTGCAAGGTATTATTAATTCTTTAGAAATTCAAAAAGTTCCACTACGAAACTCTTCTAATTTTTTCTGGATTTTATCTATACAAGAACTGGCAAAACAAAGTGGCATTGGCACAATGTTAAGCGGACAAGGTGGAAACTTTACCATTTCGTGGCCATTTATAGGATATTATTCTAATTTTATGCGGTCTGGTTTAACTCCCTTTATTAAAAAAAATGCTCCCGATTTTGCTATGCGTTTTATTAATAATTTCATTAAAGGTAAAAAACCGTTTTTACAGTATTCACTTATTAATCCGAAATATGAAGAAAAAATAAATCTTTTGGGAAAAATGAAAAAAGAGGGCTATGATTCTCGTTTTATTACAGATTCCTCTTTGCGAAAAATCCGAATTAAGGTAATAAATATGAATATGTCGCAAGGAGCTGGAATTGTACAAGAAGGTGGCGATTATTTTGGATTAAATGTTTACGACCCAACTTTAGATATAAAACTTTTAGAATATTGTTATGCAATTCCCGACGAGCAATTTGTTCGTCCTGGGTTTGACAGGTATATGATTCGCAGAGCAATGAAAAACAAATTGCCCGATAAAGTTTTATTTAATAAAAATAAAGGATTGCAATCGGCAGATTTACTTTATAGAATAAAGGAAAATGTAAATGAATATATTGAAGTTGTAAATGCTATAAGTAAATATGAGATTTGTCAACAAATAATTGATGTTAAAAAACTTAATAATATTATTCTTGAAATTAAAAACACTACTAATTTAAAATCTTTAAATCAAAATCCCGGCTTTTTACGGGCTGTAAATGTTGGTCTGTTTTTAATGCAAAACGAAAAATAATTTTATTTTTTTGTCATTCTGTCTCGGCAGCAATCGAAAGTTTAGTGAAGAACTTAGCGAAGCTATCTAATGAGCAAAGCGAATAATCTTATCCCAAATACAGATTTCTCGTCCACTCGGAATGACATGGGGCAACAACAGTTTTGTCTTGTACGATTAATAATCAGACTTAAAGGTTTCTAAAATCTTAAGGTTTTTCTATAATTCTACAACGGGATATTTCCGTGTTTACGTGGGGGCATGTTTAATCGTTTATTTTTGCACGATTCTAATGCTTCAATAATTTTATAACGAGTTTGCCGTGGATATATTATTTCGTCAACATAGCCTATTTCTGCAGCTTTGTAAGGGTTAGCAAAATTATCGTTGTATTCTTCAATAGCTTTTGTTCGTTCATCAGCGGTAGCACCTCTTAATAATATATTTATTGCACCTTCGGCTCCCATAACAGCAATTTCGGCAGTTGGATAAGCAAAATTAATATCAGCACCAATATGTTTGCTCGACATTACATCGTAAGCGCCACCATAAGCTTTACGTGTAATAATAGTAATTTTTGGGACACTTGCGGCACTAAAAGCATAAAGTAATTTTGCACCATGTTTAATAATACCACCATATTCTTGAGTAGTACCCGGTAAAAAACCTGGTACATCAACAAAAGTTACAATAGGAATATTAAAAGCATCGCAAAAGCGAACAAAACGAGCTGCTTTAATCGAAGAATCTATATCTAATACGCCTGCCAAATATGCAGGTTGATTTGCAACATAACCGACTGAACGTCCACCCAGACGAGCAAACCCTACAACAATATTTTTTGCATAATGTGGCTGAACTTCCAGAAAGTTGTTGTCATCGGAAATTGTTGTAATAATTTCTTTAATATCATAAGGTTTATTTGAATCAACCGGGACTAAAGTGTCTAATTTAGAATCTTCGCGATGAATATCATCTGCAGAATGTTTTATAGGTGGGTCGTCCATATTGTTTGATGGTAAAAAACCAATAAGTTCACGAACCATCATTAAAGTATGAGCATCATCGTTACCAATAAAATGAGCAACACCAGATTTTGAATTATGTGCCATAGCACCGCCAAGTTCTTCTTTTGTAACATCTTCGTGAGTTACAGCTTTTATTACATCAGGTCCGGTAACAAACATATAGCTTGTTTCTTTTACCATAAAAATAAAATCGGTAAGAGCCGGCGAATATACAGCACCACCGGCACATGGTCCAAGAATTGCAGAAATTTGAGGAATAACACCGGATGCTGCAACATTCAAATGAAATAAATCGGCATAACCTGCCAAACTTTCAACACCTTCCTGAATGCGTGCACCACCAGAATCGTTTAATCCAACTACAGGGCATCCCATTTTCATAGCAAGTTCCATTATCTTTTTAATTTTGTCGGCATTTGCTCTGCTAAGTGAGCCACCAAATACTGTAAAATCCTGAGCAAAAACGTAAACTTGTCTGCCATCAATTTTGCCATAGCCGGTAATAACTCCATCTCCTAAAAATTTTTCTAAATCGGCGCCTAAATCTTTTGCACGGTGTATAACATATTTATCAAACTCAACAAATGTACCTTTATCTATTAACACATTAATTCTTTCACGAGCAGTAAGTTTACCCGATTTATGTTGTTTCTCAATTCTATCTGTTCCACCACCAAGTTCGGCTTGTTGGTTTAACTCTTCGAGTTTTTTAAATTTGCTTTCTAATGTTTTCATTATAAATTATTTTGAAAAATTATTTTTCTATAGTTTCTACTAATTCAATAGCTTCAATCTCAACTAGTAATTGTTCGCCATTAACTATGTCATCATTTTTTGCATGAATTTTTTTTATTGTTCCATCAACAGCCGATTTAAATTCGCTTTCCATTTTCATTGCCGAAATAATTAAAATAGTATCGCCAATTTTAACTTTTTGACCTTCGGTAACTAAAACTTTAACAATTTTTCCAGGCATTGGTGCAATTATATTATTTCCACCATCGTGCAATCTTAAATCTTTGTTTTTTTTGTATTTGCTAAGTGCATCTTCAATTTCAACTTTAAAACTTTGTCCAAATTTATAAACTGTATAAGTATTAAACCCCGAAGATTTTGCAGCTTCTAAGTCCCATGAGTTATTGTTATATATAATTGAATATGAGCCATTACCAATTGTAATAATGTCAAAATCAAAGGTTTTATCGTCAACTTTTATTTTATAATGATTTTGAACTTTTGAAATAAGCTCAATTTCGGCTTTTCTTTTATTTATTATTGCGTCTATTTTCATGTGTTTATATTTTTTAGTTTATTGATACTCAATTTATTATATTTTTCAGATTGATGAAGATTGAAGAAGATTGATAGGATTGATGAAGACGTTCTCCAATCTTGTCTTCTCAATCTATTCAATCTTGTTTTTTCAATCCTTTCAATCCTTCTTCTCAATCTTGTTTTCTCAATCTTTTTCAATCTCATCCCTTAACCTCAACCGCTAATATAATCATTACCTTGTGTGTCTTTAAATAGTCGTGGATGTTTCATGTGTTTATATTTATTATGTAGTTCATTTTCATTAGTTTGAGGTCTATGGTTTTTAGTTTAAGGTTGTTAAAAACCCGAAACTTGAAACCCGAAACTTGAAACTTTTTTTAATTTATAATCATTGCTGAATTAAATTCTTCTACTATTTAATAACCTGCCATAAGATTTCCAAAGTTCTATTTTACTATCTTTTTCTTCAAATTCTTCTATCATATTTCCTGATAAATATTCCATAAATGCAGAAATAATTGCCATATCTTCTATTTCAGGATCGAAATTATTTTTATCGAATAAAAAATCATTATTTTTTTCAATAAAATGAGTATCATATTGACCATTAACAAAATCGGGAGTTTCCATTATTCGTTTCATAAATCCTATTGAAGTTTTAATACCCGAAATTTTATATTCTTCAAGAACCCTTTTCATTCTGTTAATAGCAGCACTTCTGGTTTCGGCCCAAACAATAATTTTAGAAATCATTGGGTCGTAATAAATAGGAATTTCGTAACCCGAATAAACATAACCGTCAACTCTTACGCCAATACCCTGTGGTTCACTTATATTTCGAATTGTTCCTGGACTTGGCATAAAGTTTTTATCAGGGTCTTCGGCATAAACACGACATTCAATAGCGTGTCCACGTTGCGAAATTTGCTCTTGCGTATAAGTTAAAGGTAGTCCATTTGCAACATTAATTTGTTCGCGAACAAGGTCAATTCCAATAACTGCTTCAGTAATTGGATGTTCAACCTGCAAACGAGTATTCATTTCGAGAAAATAATAATTTCCTTTATCGTCAACTAAAAATTCTATTGTCCCTGCATTTTCGTAATTAACAGCTTTTGCAGCTAATACGGCTGTTTCGCCCATTTTTTCCCTCAATTCAGGTGAAACAATTACAGAAGGAGTTTCTTCAATTACCTTTTGATGACGACGTTGCACCGAACACTCGCGTTCGCAAAGGTGAATAGTATTACCATGCTTATCGGCAATTATCTGAAATTCAATATGATGTGGCGATTCTATATATCTCTCAATATAAATTGTATCGTCGCCAAAAGCCGCAAGGGCTTCTGATTTAGTTGCACGAATAGCTTCTTTTATTTCATTTTTTTGTTTAACAAGACGCATTCCTTTTCCGCCGCCGCCTGCCGAAGCTTTTATTATTACCGGTAATCCAATTTCTTCGATAATTTTTAATGCTTCATTTTCGTCGGTTAGTTTTTCGGTTGTGCCAGGCACAACAGGAACTTTAGCTGCGAGCATGGTTTTTCGGGCAGTAATTTTATCGCCCATTGTGTTCATTGCGTAAGCAGATGGACCTATAAATATTATTCCTTCTTTTTCGCATCTTTCAGCAAACTCAGCTTTTTCTGATAAAAAACCATAACCGGGATGAATAGCATCGGCTTGAGTTGCTCTTGCAGCTTCAATAATTTGAGCAATTACAAGGTAACTTTCGTTTGATGGTGATTTACCAATATAATATGCTTCGTCGGCAAACATTACGTGTTTTGAATTTCTATCGGCTTCGGAATAAACGGCAACTGATTTTATACCCATTTCGCGGCAGGTTCGCATAACTCTTAAAGCTATTTCGCCACGATTTGCAACGAGAATCTTTTTAATCATATTAATATTCTTAAACAGAATTGCAAAATTACATTAAATTTTATTAGAAAAAAATGGCATTTTTCATTGAGCAGTTTACAATTTAATTTGTATTTGCAGGGAATGATGGTTTTATAGCTAAATTGCTTCATTGTTATACCTCTTAAATTACTAAATGGTTAAATAACAATTTAGCAATTTAACATAAAAATTGTAAACTAATTTCAGCAATCCGATAGGTACTGTGTTAAAAAACAAATATTTTTTTATAAATTTTTTTAACAAAGTATGATGGTAGAATTATTTTCCAAACGGCTCTTCTCTATTAAAATCCGGAATATAATTTAAACTGCTATCAGGTTGTTGTATCCACCCATTATTAAACCCTAAATCGTTCATAGCTTCTACAACTTTTTTATAATCGTTATTTAACAACTTCTTTTTTAACAGTTTGTGATTTTTTACATTTTCGGTTGGGTAATATTGCGACATTAGCGAAATAGTAGTTTTTGTTCCAATTTCATCGGCAATAAGTTTTAAAAGTTTAATGCTTTCATCGGCTTTTTTTGGAAGCACAAGGTGCCTTATTATAACACCACGCTCAACAATATTATTTTTATCGAGATAAAGTTTTGTTCCTTTTTGAAAACACATCTCTTTTATTGCCTTTAATGCAACTTCGGGATAATTATTTGCATCCGAAAATTCTTTTGCATCTTTGTTATTAACGTATTTGAAATCGGGTAAATAAACATCAATAAAACTTTCGAGGCTTTTAAGAGTTTCAACTTTATCGAAACCATTAGAGTTCCACACGCAAACCGGATTGAAACCTCTGTTTCGCAATGCAACAATTATTTCTTTTACTTGTGGTGCATTGTGTGATGGCGAAACAAAACCTAAAATGTTTATTCCCGTTTTTAATATTTCTATAATGTTATTTATTATTTCGTTTATAGTCTTGCTTTTTAGAATATGGTTATTATTACAACTAATTTGATAATTCTGGCAGTAAACACATTGTAGGTTACAATGCGAAAAAAACATATTGCAAATACCTTTATTGCCCGAAATGGCAGGTTCTTCGCCTTTATGAATGCAAATTGATGAAATATTAAAGCCTGCATCAGTTTTACAATAACCCAATTCACCCATAAGTCGGTTCGCTCCGCAATTTCGCGGACAAACTCTACATTCTGTAAGTTCTTTATTAATAAATTTAAAATCCAAAAAAAATAAAGTCATGTAACTTCAATGTATTAAAACTATCATAAAATAAGCTATACTTTGTACGGGGTAAATTATTACAAATGGGTATAGGGGAATAATGTATAAGGAAATATGGAAAATGCTACCACTATATATTCCTATACCTTTATACCACATACCTTTATACCTTATACCTTTTTGTATTCACGAAATACTAAAATTTATCCCGTTTGCTTATATTATGTAATGATAAAATTATTAATTTTTAAAAAGAAATAACGTTTCTAACAGAATTTTTGCAGTTTTAATTTCATGTATAACATAAAATGTTGATAATAATGCTAATATAATTTAATTTTTATTTTTTTAAAATTTTAAAAATTGTTACTTTAGGCACTTAATAAATTCAATATTGTAATATGCAATTACGATTACTGTTTTTTATTTTTTTGTTAATTATTATTTTTAAGAATTTATATTCTCAAAACGAAACTCAATATACTGACACATCAAAAACAAATAATTATACACGTATTCTTGATGCTGAAGATTATAATGCCGATATTTTAAACGAGCTTTTACGAAAAGAAATAAACAAATACCGTTTAAAACAAAAATCGGATACGTTAACTTTCGAAACCATTCTTAAAAATGCTGCCGATGATCAGGCTGCCTTTATGGCTCAAACCGGAAATGCTGTATATGAACAAGGAGGCAAGAAAAAAACAACGGGCAAAAGAATTATGTTATATGGTGGCTCCGATAATGGAGAAGAATTGGTTGTTAAAATGCCTATAAAAAAAGGACCCGAACTATTTACTTATGGAAAGGTTGTTGATGACATTATGTTTAAATGGTTATCGGATAAAAAAGGAATAATAGTGTTAAACGACCCGAAATATATGTTTTATGGGATTGGTTCTACTTTAGATGATGACCACAAAAAAGTTTACGTTTCGGCAGTATTTGGAAATTACAGTTCGTTTAATGCAGGGAGTATTCGTAAAGATGAACTATCAATACCTTTTACAACTAAAAAATATGGGTTGAAAAAAATTGATGATAATATTTGCAGTCGTTGTAATAAATTCAGAAATATTGATGATTTGCAACGAGGATTGTATGTCAAAGACGGAAATATTTATTTTAAATATGATAATTTTAAAGCATTAAAAAAATTATTAAAAGACCCATCCGATGGAATAGTTGTAGATGTTGTACAACGTGCACAATATCCATGTGAAGGCGAAAATATTATAAATAACAATTTAGTAAATAAGGGCGTAATGCTTAAAAGATACAAAGCTTCTAAATTAGAAAAGAAAAATCTTGTAAAAGAACAAAAAAATAAAGTTGAAGTTTTAATTGGACAATTACCTAAGGGAATTACTGACAATTACGAATTAAACCTTTTATTAGTTTTAGAAAAAAGAGTTTGCCGCACAATTTCTCCATCATTTAGCGAAGAAGGTGGGGTTGAATATTCTAATTTAATTGAACTTCTTGCCGACACAGTGGTAATTAGCGAATCGGAATATGTACCAACTACCGAAAACTCAACGACAGAGTTTATAATACCTTTCGAAAGAAACAAATATGATTACAAACCCGAAGATATTGAGCCACTTATAAAAAAATTAAAAGAACCCGATTTTATCATTAATAAACTGTCAATTATAGCATATTCGTCTATTGAAGGAAACGACGAAACTAACAAAGCACTACAAAAAAACAGGGCTGAAAGTATAGTTAATGCATTAAAGTCACGTCAAACCAAAAAAGTAGCATATAACATTACAACCGGCGATAATATTGAAGATTTTAAACACGATGTACAGGGAACTGAGTTTGCAAACATAGCAAATATGTCGGTGTCGGAAGCTCAGGAATATATCAGCAAGAATAATTTAATTAATAAACTTGAACCAATTTTACAAAAACACAGGTACGCAAAAATAGCAATGAACATAATATATGATATTGGTGGAAAAAAAGAACAAGCATTTGTATTAAGCCGTTTTAATAAAAGTGTGAAAGAAAACAACTTAATACGTGCACTAGCCATACAAAAATTTATTTTCAGGAAGGTTCTAAAAAAAGAATATGATTCTACAGCCGTTTCCGAACAAGAAATTCCCGAAACACCAGAATTTGCAGGATTGTTATTAAATAAATTATGGCTATCCGGATTGTTAATGAACAAATTATGGCTCGAAAGATATATTAACAACGAGGAAATAAGCGAAGAGTATTGCAACAAAATTTCGAAGTTTCATAAATTGGCTCCCGATAATTTTTATATTACATACAATTGGTATTATTGCAGGATACTTCACGAAGAATTTACAGGCGATAAAAGCATTGTTGATTTTCAGAAAGAGATAAGTGATTTATACTCAACTAATTTGCAAAAACACACTATAGATTTGCTTAATATGGAGTACCAGTTTAAGGTTATTCAATATTTAGATACACTTGATGAAGCATCGCCATTGCTCCTTGCAAGCCTCGACTCTGTTAGAATAATTTCAAAACTTACCGAATCTAATTGGCAAAACTCTATAAAATTAGCATATATATTTGTTGGTCTGAAAGATTATGATTTTGCAGCAAGATTATTAGAACCATATATTTTAAGCGATAATCCTTTTGACGAGCTAATATTTTCATATATAGCTATTTGCAGCCATTTGCCTTATAAATTTGGTTCACCTCGATTTATCCTTGCAATGAACAAAGCCAAAGATTTAGACAAGGAAAGATATTGCAAACTTTTTAAGAAAGACAAATTAACTATTCAGGCATTAGAAAACACTAAAGTAAAAGAAGTTTATTGTAAAACTTGCGGAAAATAATGTCAAAATTGCTTTTAAGCATTGTGCTTATTTGCTTGTGTACAAGTATTATTAATGCACAGGAAAAAAAGCCCTTTGATTTGGAAATTTATTTTAACCGAAAACTAACCGATCAAGACAGAGTTAAAATAAAAGAAAATATTTACCAATATTCGCAACAAATAAAATCGCAGCCAAATAATGCCGGATTATTCGTTAATAGGGGTGTGCAATATGCTTTTTTAGGTCTTTATCCCGATGCTATCAGCGATTACAATAAAGCAATAAAACTCGACTCAACAATTGCTGAAGCATATTATAACAGAGGAATTGTCCAATCGAGGTTTGCTTATACAAAACGATCATGTATAGATATTAAAAAATCTTTTTTACTGGGACTTTCACAAGCAAAAACATTATACAATAATAAATGCGGGTTATATAAAAGTGAATTGGGCGAGTGTCCCTAAAATGTGTGTGCTAAACCTAAGTCTTCTAACGATATTGCAATCATGTTTATATTGAGCTTATACACAAACAGATACAATTTGATTAGTGTATGGTTAATTTAATTTCATAGTTGTACAAATTGAACATTTCAAATAGTTTATTTTGCACGGTGCTTTTTGCTGTAATTTTGCTAACAACATTTTTTTCATCATAAATCAATGTCGTGGTTATTTCCTTGGTATATATTATGAAATAGTGGGATGCCATATTGCCTGTCAACACATAAAGCTAAACCAATGAGACGATTGCTATGCTTACCGTCTTTGCTATGTCAGGTTTGGGCGAACAACGATTCGTTGATTTTAGAAAAATAAGTAAAGAAGTTATACTGTAAATCGGATAAATTTCCGCATCAATTCAAAGTTTAACCTTAAAAAGTGCCGTAGGCACGACATACATGTAGTGTTACATCGGGGAATTAACACCGATTCTCCGGTTCGTCCCATCTCCGGTTCATTCAAATATTTTTGCAAATCCCGAAAAACCGGAACAAGCTCTGATTTCATTCTGTATATTTATTGTTACTGTTTTACTAATTTTTTAACCACAACTCCTTTGTTAGATGTTATTTTTAGAATGTAAATGCCATCACTAAAGTTGCTAACCAAAATTTTTACTTTTTCGTTTTTTGAAATCAATTGTGTGATTTGTTTTCCGCTTATGTTTTGAATCTCGTATTTAATTTCTTCTTTAGAAATATTTGAATGTTCAATAATTACTTCATCTATACAAGGATTTGGATAAATTTGAAATTCTGCGTTATACAAATTATTAATTCCTGTTATCATAACGTCTATTAAAATGTCATCTATATATAAATTAAACATATTGGAATCGCTGTAACAATACCAACCAATATAATATAAACCATTTGAAGGAACAGTAAAATTATTTGTTTCTGCATATTGATAGTTGATGTTAATTATATTTGGCAAGTTTAATAATAGAGTAGTTAGCGAACTTGTATTTTGGTCATTACCAATAAACACTTTTAATTTTTCGGGCCATGCAGATGCTTCTGCTTTGTACCAAAATCCAAGTTTATAAATTTGTGATGACGATAAATTTATACAAGATGAAACAAACCAATCATCAGCAGGTAACCATGAACTGTAATCATAGCGAATACAATAAGGTTGGGTTCTTCCATTGTTACTTATAATGTTCCATTTATAAATGTCGTTATTATTATTGTAAATTTTCCAGCCGCTAAAATCTTCTGATGGCTCAAAACCCATTGTATATACAGGTAATATACTTACATGATTAATAACAGTTATATTAATTGTATCGTTGTTATAAAGTGTGTCATTTGTTAGGGAAGTGTAAATTGCAATATTAAACGTTCCGTTTGCCGAAAAATCAATAGGTGTAGTAAATGTAAAAATTAACGAATCGCCAATATTAATTGGAGTTGTAATTGTATCAATTACTGGAGTTCCACCATTTACTGAATAGCTTATAGGAATATTATTAAGAATTGTTGAACAATAATTTTTTACTGTTACAACAACATTTTCTTGCTGTAAGTTACAGCTTTCAACTGGTAATGTTGTTGATATTAAGCCAACGTTTATGGAGTTTTGTTCGGTTATGTTTATGTCATCTAAAACAAGCGAATTATCTGCAACTCCATCGGCAAGCCAACCAATGTAATAACTTCCGGATGCGGGAACAGGAAAGTAAATTTCTGCTTTTTGATAATCTGAATTTGTAATGTTATTGTAACTTGCAAGTAATGTAGTTAAATCAGCTATATTTTGTTGATTCCCAATAAAAATACTTAATGTTTGATTTGGACAATAAAGGCAAGTTTTAAAATAATATGATAATTTATACAGTTTGTTTGTTTCAAGCTGGAGACATTTAGAAATAAGCCAATCATCTGCTTGCGACGAGTTAAATAAATATGTACAAGTTGGCTCACTATTTCCACCGGGACCAAAACTCCAAGTATTATTGTCATTATCGGCATCATTTACAAGCCAACCATTAATATTTTCGGAAGGTTCAAAGCCCATAGAATAGGGTGGATTTACGCAGGCAACATTTTCAATAGAAATCGAAAGTGTGTCATTATCTTTATATCCGTCACAGACAAGAGAAGAATATACTTTAACATTATAAATATGACCAGGATTTGGCGAGAAATCGAATGGTTGAATAAATTCATAAATAGTATCGGACAGAGCAGCAATTGAAGATGAAATAATTTCGTTTATAGGAGCTCCACCATCAATTGTGTATGAAACAGGAATGTTAGTGTGTGGTAAACTGTCGTAATTAGAAATTTGAACTTTTATAATTGATGGTGTGGAAAACGTAGCTGAAACTGGCGATAAAAAATTTCTTAAAGCTATATCACATGAAACAATAGGCATAACTTTTATTACAGCTTGATTAGAACTATTAAAAATGAAGTTTCCTATTTCGTAATAGCCCTCATTACCCATCTGTCCCCAATTAAAATGTAAAAAATTATTACTGTCGTATCCATCGCAAACCCATGCATGTCCTGCTGGAACACTATCAAGCCACCCCTGGTATAAAACTGGTCTTCCGGCATTTAATTCGTATTTCATGAGTTCAATCCACGTAGAATCTGAATAGTTATTTCTATTTACAAATTCTATATTATTTGAATATTTAAAATAATTTGGTAAAGAATTAATGGCATAATTTAAATTTGAGCCCGAAGAATTATCATAATAATCCATATTAACAGAAACTCCAACATGATACATAAGTGTAGCAACAGCAAGGTTTGACGAAGTTAAAGTATCTGGCATAGATGCCCAATCGTAAGTTGTTGCACCAAAATCAGCCGATTGAACTCCATGCCATTGTGAAGTATATAAATGTGAGCCTTGTCCCTGTATCGGATAATTCCAGAATTTCATTACTTGTGCTATGGCAGTAGCTACACAACCTGTTACAGCACGGCCACAAGTACCTAAAGTATCTAAAGGACATAGTTCGTTATACCAGCATGTTTGGTCCCATCTTGTTGTGCAAAGCGGAGTTACCAAACTTTTTGCACTTTTAAATTTTCCCGATAATATTTGTTCCCATTCATTAGCATGAGAAAAACTATTTTGTTTTAAAGTTATTACATTATAAATATTTTTTGAATATTGTTGTAACCACCCTTGTAATTGAGTTGGAATATTGTTTTTATCGAACTGACTGGTAACAGAATAACCAAGTATTGGGTTAATATTATCATCAGCCGCCACAATAACAAATCCTTTTGGCGAAAACGAAAAAATGTAAAAAGTGGTAACGTTATCAATGCTTTCGGTATAAATATTTGAAATGTTTATATTTGAGTTATTTGCCTGAACTTTTAAAAAAGCTGTAGCAACTTTAGTAGCAGTTTCTTTAGTTACGTTATTTGCCTGAATATTATATCCAAAGAAAGTTGAAATGAAAAGAGCAAATAAATATTTTTTCATGGTTATTTGTTTTTAATTAATATTTATTCAATAGAATTTATTTTATATGCAGTTAAACTATACTCAACGTGGTATGAATTATTGCATTCTTTAAAAGCCCCAAACTTGGAATTTGGTCTTTGGAATTTGGATTTTTTAAAATGCGACTATTTATCCCGTTCTCTGTATAATTGTATTTGCTATTATTAAGTAAATTTTTTGGGCAATCTCATATAACTCTTTGCTTTCGGCTAAAGTTGGCTTGCCTGTTGCCATCATTCCTGTTTCACCAGGATAACGAGAACTGGTATAAACATCATCCAATACATCAAGTTCCGAAAGGTCAATAAGTTCAGCTAAAAATGGTTCTGATAGTGAATGCAGGCGAATTAAATTGTGAACTTTGGGAATTGCTATGCCTCGTTCTTCTAACAATGCTTTAAATGCTTTTTCTACTGCCTGCTGTGAATGAAAAGCTACTATGTTTGTTACAAAGTTATCGTGTAGATTGTTTTCACAACTTCGTAAATCGGCCTGAGCTAATTCGAGCCATTGCTGAACGCTTGTTTTCATAATAGAATTATTCCTTTATGTAAAATTTCTTTTGAAAAACTACTTTCCATTTGTTTGAAATGCTCAAACATGGGTATTGTATAAACGAGCATGTCAACAGGTATTTGTTTTGCCACAGACCTGGTATAGGGACTTACTTTTAAATACAACGCTTGTTTTTCTTTAAATGTAGCAGGCGTTGTATTATCATTCAATACAACAAGAATATCCAAATCGCTGTTGGTACGCGGTGCGCCATAAGCATACGAGCCAAAAAGCAACACTAAATAAGGATGCAGTTCGCTTAATTTATCCTTGAGTTGTTTTATGTAAATATTATCAAGTTGCATTTTTAGTAAAACTCTTTACAAATATATTGTATTTAGTTGAATTAAAAAAAACAGAATGTACCCGGACAATCCATCGGCAAGAACAATAAAATTGAGATTGCGTTGGTATTTGTTTAGTGTGTCTTCGTTCATTGTAATATATTTTTTTATTCTGGGTATCCTGTTAACTCATGTAAATACTACCTAATTTCATTGAGGTTATATAATTAATTTTTCATAAACAGGAGCATGTGATACTGCTTGTTTAAGTGTAACATAAAATAAATATCATCTGCTTTTTGTGTTTTAGGATATTCCATTTCGCAATATTACACATATTTTTTGTATGTGCGAAGCGAATTCCCAGATTTTTTATTTATAATAATTTGAGTACTGCACTATATTAGTATCTGATTTCACTACTATTTAGTGCTTGTCTATAATATCGTAATAATAGTATAAATCTCCAAATTCCAAATCCCAAGTTTGGGGCTTGGGATTTGAGACTTGAGTCTTGAGGTTTTGGGCTTTCATTTTTGAAAATCTTTGACTTTATAGACAGACACTATTTATAAAATTTTTTAAAATATTATAGTGGCTTCTATATAAATTTCATTATTTTTTATTAAAAATTATTAGCAATTCGTTTACTTCAAAAACAGTGAAAACTAAATAACAAATCAGAAATCCTATTGCGTTGCTTATTGCAAACTGTTTGTACAATAATATTATAGAAATTAAAACAATAATATTTATAAAAAGCTTTAAACCAGTAAATAACATATATTTAGAAATAAAAATAGCATCTCGTTTTTGTGATACTTTAATTAGAAAATAATGAAAAATAAAAAATGTTATAAAAAAATAAACTGGCAATAAAATTATTAAAAAACTGAATTTAGGATAAAAACTATAATATACTCCTGCCGAAATTAACTCGAGCAACCAAGTAATTATTAAAGTTTTATTAAAAAAGGGTTTAATTGCTTTATTCATGTATTTATTTATTGATATTCAGATTGAATGAGATTGAAAGGATTGATGTAGATTGAAGAAGATTGATAGGATTGATGAAGGTGTTCTTCAATCTTGTCTTCCCAACCTTATCTTCCTAATCTTGCCTTTTCAATCTTATCAATCTTTCTTTTCATTTATTAAACTTTATAATATCTTTTATAGCAAAGTAAACAGCTAATATAACCGATATAATTGATAATGATAAAGTAAAATAAGGGAACTTATTTGCCATCCATTGGTCAAGTTTTAATCCTCCTAAACTTCCCGCAGTAATAATTACAGCCATTTGAACAGCTAACGACGAATATTTAGCGTAATTATTAAACTGTTTCTTTTTGTTCGACAATTTGGGGTTTTCCGATTCCATGTTGAATTTGATTTCCAGCCATATTACATGTGCCTGTAAATAAGGCGTTTGGCTCTATTGCTAACTTATTTGTAATTATATCCCCTGAGAATTTAGATGATGACTTTAGCGACAAAAGTTCCGAAACTTTAATTTTTCCTTCAACTTTTCCAGAAATATCTGCATTCTTGCAAGTAATTTCACCACTAAAAACACCAGTTGTTCCAATAACAACTCTGCCCTTTGTAAGTAAGGTGCCTTTTAGGTTACCATCAACTCTGATGTCGCCTTCACCTTGAATGTCGCCAACTATTGATGTGCCATTTCCTATAATGTTTATTGAATTTACCTGAACTTCTGTTTCGTTATTTTTTGCCATAATTAATTTTTTTTCGATTATAATTAACAAAAATACAAATTAGTATTTATTAAACAATTTTTTGTGCCGTATTTATTTTAATTTTATATTTTTTTAATACAAAAACATGGAATTACTTTCTCCAAATAAATGGATTGATTATGAGCTGATTGATACTGGCGGTTTTGAAAAACTTGAACGTTTTGGGCAATATATTTTAATAAGACCAGAACCTCAAGCTGTTTGGGATAAAAGTTTATCCGATTCTGACTGGGAAAAAAAAGCAAATGTGAAATTTATTCCGCAATCAAGCAATTCAGGTGTCTGGAAAAAAATAAAAGCAATGCCCGCTCAATGGAATATTAACTATAAAATTGGCGAAAAAACTTTAACTTTTCGTTTGGGTTTAACTTCATTTAAACATATTGGAATTTTTCCGGAACAAGCAGCTAATTGGGATTTTATTTATCAAAGTTTAAAAAGTTTTAAAGCAACTCCGGCAAAAGTTCTTAATTTGTTTGCATATACAGGAGCAGCTTCACTTGCCGCAAGTGCTGCCGGTGCAAATGTAACTCATGTTGATAGCGTAAAACAAGTTGTTAACTGGTCGAAAGATAATGCCGAAAGCTCTAAAACAGAAAACATAAAATTTATTGTTGATGATGCCGTTAAGTTTGTTAAGCGAGAATTAAGACGTGGCAACAAATACAATGGAATAATTTTAGACCCTCCGGCTTATGGACACGGTCCCGATGGCGAAAACTGGAAACTCGAAAGGGATATTAATAATTTATTAAAAGATTTATTGTTATTGCTTGACGATAAAGAGCATTTTTTAATTCTAAATACTTATTCGCTTGGTTTTTCGTCGCTAATTGTCGAAAATCTTGCAAAAAGTATTTTTATTTCAAACAAAAATATTACTACTGGAGAGATATACCTACCCGATAATTACAACAAAAAACTCCCACTAGGTGTTTTTGTGAAAATTATTAAAAACAACTATAGATAGTGTCTGTCCATAAAATCAGTGTCTGATTCATAATGTTCGAGTTTGAGGCAGGCGATTATTATTTTGTCATTCTCTCCCGATAGATATCGCATTGGCGTCAAGTTAAGGATTGAATTTATGGGCTAAAGCCCGCATCAAATGTGGCATTCAAACCCCCGACATAAATGTAGGGTTTATTAATTATAATTGAATAGAATTATTAGCCCCGACCTTCAGGTTGGGGTATATAGATGCACCACAAAACAGGGGACTTTAGTCCCAATCATTTTATTGAGAATCAGGGGCTTTTAAGCCAAAAATGGGTTATTAGCTTGAAGCGTATGCGATAGATATCGGGAGATTAGCGAAGAATCTTTTTACAAGCATAACGAAAAAATCGGACATTATAGACAGACACTAGATAGAGTTTGTCTATAATATCGTAATAATAGTATAAAGCTCCAAATTCCAAATCCCAAATTCCAAGTTTGGGGCTTGGGATTTGAGACTTGGGTCTTGAGATTTTGGGCTTTCATTTTTGAAAATCTTTGACTTTATGGACAGACACTATATAATAAGCATTGCATCGCCATAAGTTCCAAACCTGTATTTTTCTTTAATGGCAACTCTGTATGCTTCTAACAGAAAATCGAAACCAGCAAATGCAGAAACTGTCATCATTGTAGTTGATTGTGGTAAATGGAAATTACTAATCATTCGGTTTGCAATATTAAACTCGTAAGGTGGAAAAATAAATTTATTTGTCCAGCCATCTTCCGATTTAAGCATTCCATTTGACGAAACTGAACTTTCGAGTGTTCGCATTACAGTAGTGCCAACAGCACAAACATTATGTTTTTCTTCTTTTGCTTTATTAACCATGTCCGAAACTTCCTGCGAAATATGAATTTCTTCGGAGTCCATTTTGTGCTTTGTTAAATCTTCAACATCAACTTGTCTGAAGTTACCTAAACCAACATGTAATGTAATAAAAGCAAAATTAACTCCTTTTATTTCGAGACGTTTCATTAAATTTTTACTAAAATGCAAACCGGCAGTTGGTGCTGCAACAGCACCTTCGTGTTGTGCATAAACTGTTTGATATCGTTGAGCATCATCTGGTTCAACTTCTCGCTTAATAAAGCGTGGCAATGGAGTTTCGCCAAGCGAATAAAGCGATTTTTTGAAATCATCGTATTCACCATCAAACAAAAACCGCAAAGTTCTGCCTCGTGATGTTGTGTTATCTATGACTTCGGCTACAAGTTGGTCGTTATCACCAAAATACAATTTGTTGCCAATTCTTATTTTTCGGGCTGGGTCAACCATAACATCCCACAAACGTTGTTCTTGATTAAGCTCACGAAGTAAAAATACTTCTATTTTAGCACCGGTTTTTTCTTTGTTACCATACAAACGGGCAGGAAAAACTTTTGTGTTATTCATTACAAGAACATCGTGTTCTCCAAAATAATTAAGCACATTTTTAAATAATTTATGTTCAAATTTTTTTTTGGCTCTGTTTACAACAAGCAATCTCGACTCATCTCTGTTTTCGGTTGGATGTAAAGCAATTAACTCTTCCGGTAATTTGAACTTGAACTGCGAAAGTTTCATATATTTATATTATATTAAATATTATCGTTGTTATACGAATAAAATTTGCTTTTGTTTTAATATGACTATTATTTTTTCAAAAGGGTTGCAAAATTAGTTTATTAATCTGATATTATTAAATTTTTTAATCATTAATTAATGTTACGCAGAATTTATTTTGCCACGAAATAGTACCACGTATCCGTCAGACCTCTTGGAGCGGTCAGACGGGTAAGTCAAAAACTACTGCATCGCTAACGTTAAATTTACCAATGCGAGTTCTTCTTAAAGTTGTTATATGTGCTCCGCTTTTAAGCTCGTTTCCAAAATCGCGGGCTAATGCTCTTATATAAGTACCTTTGCTACAAACAATTTTAACAACTATTTCGGGAAGTTCAAAATTAACTAGTTCCAATTTATAAATATTAATTTTTTGTGTTTTAACTTCAGGATTTTCGCCCTGACGGGCAATTTTATATGCTCTTTTTCCATCAATTTGTTTTGCCGAAAATATCGGGGGCATTTGCTCTTGCTCACCAGTATATTTTAACAAAACCTTTTCTACCATTTCTTTTGTAATATGTTCAAACGGAAATGTTTTATTTATTGGTTTTTCTAAATCGTAACAAGGAGTAGTAGCACCAAATTTAAAAGTAGCTATATATTCTTTTTCGTAATCCATAAATTGCGAAACAGATTTCGTTTCTTTTCCATAACAAATTATTAATAAACCTGTTGCTAAAGGGTCGAGAGTGCCTGCATGACCTACTTTAAATCTTTTTCCGGTTTGTTTTTTAATTAAATTTCTTAGCTTATTAACCACATCGAAAGATGTCCAACGATAAGGTTTATCAATTAATAATGTTCCATTTTCATTTTTAACAAAATCCATCATATTATACTTAAATTATAACCAAATGCTAACAAAATTAAAATAACTAAACCTAATACAATTCTATACCAACCAAAAACTTTAAAACCGTATTTTGTTAAAAATGTAATAAACGATTTAATGGCAATAAGAGCAACAATAAACGCCACAATATTTCCACCAATAAGCATTAACACATTATCGGATGTGATTGTATGATAGTTTTTCAGCAGTTTAAATGCCGATGCAGCAAACATTGTTGGAACTGCTAAAAAAAATGAAAATTCGGCAGCAGTTTTTCTGTTTAATTTTTGTGTCATTCCGCCTATTATTGTTGCTGCTGAACGAGAAACTCCGGGTATCATTGCAATACATTGAAAAATTCCTATTTTTAATGCTTTGTTATATGTTATCTCTTGTTTGTCGGATGGCTTATTTAACCATTTATCAATAAAAACTAAAACAATTCCTCCTAAAAGTAACGAAACTGCAACTACTAAAACATTTTCGAGAAGCATATCAATATAATCTCCTAACAAAAAGCCGATGATTGCAGCAGGCAAAAATGCAACAAATAATTTGTAATAAAAATTTACTGTTTGAAAAAACCTTTTCCAATAAAGCACTATCACCGATAATATTGCACCAAATTGTATATTAACTAAAAATGCTTTAAGAAAATCTGTGCTTTCCATTCCGAGAACAGACTGGGCAATAATCATGTGTCCGGTTGATGAAATAGGCAAAAATTCAGTGAGCCCTTCAACTATCGAAAGGATAATAACTTCGAGCCAACTCATTTAGTATTATTCTTTCGGTTTTAAAATAAGAGCAATAACATCAATAGTAAAACCTAAAATTATTAATATTGGGGCAATTGTAACTCTTGTTGTTGTGAATAGTTCATTTGAAAAAACTTTAGGGTTAGGAGCTTTTCCGCCCGATAACAATATGTATCCAATAATTAAAATTATAAACCCTACTGCTAATAAAATGTAGTTTGTTTTACCAAGTACCATTCCGTTGTTTTCTTCTTGTGCCATATTTATTTAATTAATAATATAATTCCGATGATTTTGAACGCAAAAATTTATTTACAGCAAAATATGATGAGAATGATGTTATAACAACACCAACTAAAATCTCTAATCCAAAAAGTAGTCCTATCAAAGTAAAATCGTTTAAACTGATAATTGAATTTAACTCGCTGTCAGCAATTTTAATGACAGCCGATAATAGAGCAATTGAAATTAATGAAGCAATAATTCCCTGATAAACGCTTGCTTTTAAAAATGGCCATCTTATAAACCCTCTTGTTGCACCAACTAATTGCATTGTTTTAATGTTAAACCTTTTTGAATAAACCGAAAGTCTTATCGTATTGTTAATTAAAGCCATAGCAACTATTAAAAGCAAAATACTTATTGCAAGAACTATAAGACTAATTCTGTTAACATTTTCATTAATAAGCGAAACAAGATTTTTTTGATAATATACTTCGCTAACTTGAGAATATTCTTTTAATTCACGTTCAATTAGAGCAATACTATCGGGATTAGCATATTCGGCTTTATATTTTACTTCGATGGCTTGTGGCAATGGATTGTATTCTAAATAATCAACAAATTCTTCGCCTAAATCTTTTTTTAGTTGCTCGGCGGCCATATCTTTTGTAATAAACAATGTTGATTTTACATAAGGTGCAGCATCTAAATTCTTTTGAAGTTTTAAAATATCAGCATCTTTAATGTCATCTTTTAAAAAAACCGAAAAACTAATATTTTCCTTTACATAATTACTTAATCTTTTTGAACTTAAAGCAAGAATCCCTATTAATCCCAACATAAAAAGCACTAACGAAATACTTATTACAGTAGTTATGTAAGAGCTTATTAATCTGCGAATTATTGATTTATCACGATATTGCCTCATTAAGTTTTATCAATTTTTTTAGTGCGAAGGTAACAAATAATCGGTACTATTGAATATTAAAAAAATATAAAATTTTTTCAAGGTCATTTTTAAAACAATTTTTATTTCTGATTAATTTTTAATTATTTTTATCGAAAATTAAAGCCATGTTAAACGAACAATACTTCTCATTTTTAAGTAAATTAAAATTCAATAACAATAAGGAATGGTTTACTAAAAATAAACCTTTGTACGATAATCTTAAACTCGATTTTGAAAAAATTGTAACAGATTTTATTAGTGAAATTGCAACATTCGATTCTGAAATTGGACTTCTTACACCAAAAGATTGTGTTTTTCGAATTTATAAAGATATTCGTTTTTCGAAAGATAAAACACCGTACAAAACAAATTTTGGGGCTTTTTTTGTTAGCGGTGGTCGCAAAAGTGGAATAGCTGGTTATTATTTGCACATAGAGCCATGTGAATGTTTTTTGGGCGGCGGAATTTACATGCCACCATCTTCTATTTTAAAAAAAATAAGAGAAGAAATTAATTGTAATTTCGAAGAATTCGAGAAAATTATTGCAACTAATAATTTTCAAAAATACTTTAAAGAAATTTCCGGCTCAAAAACTACTTTAATGCCAAAAGGTTTTGATAAAAATTTTAGGGGAGCAGAATATTTGAAATTCAAAGATTACACATTAATTTATCCAATTAAAGATGAATTTCTGTTAAACAAAAATGCCTTTAAAAAAACACTCGAAATTTTTAAAGCTATGAAACCCTTTAACGATTTTTTGAATAAAGGATTACAAAGTTAACATGATTAGTTTTTTCATTCTAACAATATATAAAACATTTAATACGGTAGATTCAACTTGCAAATAAAAGTAAAAAAGCCCCAAGCAAGCACTGGACGAAGCCGAAGTATCCAAAATTTCAAATCCCAAATTCAAAGGATAAAATTTTTGTCATGGGTTTTGTGACACTTTAACTATACCAGTGCATGCTTTGATCTTGGAATTTGAGTCTTTGTGATTTATTTGTACAGTAATTTATTTACTTAACATGAGTTATACTGGTTCTTAGCAAATTTGCAAAAGCAAAATTGCTTAGAATCAAGTTATACTGAGCTTTCATGTTTGCATTTATTTGCAAACCTGAATAGTCGAAGTATATTATAGGTAAAAGCACCCGTTTAAAATTAGTTTTTCACGAAAAAACACTTAATATTATTTTCTTATTTTTGGGCGTTTTCACTCTTGTTTTACGTTTAATTGACAATTAGCTTTATACAAAAATATTTATGAAAACAACAACCTTAACTTTAGCTATTCTTATTTTTAAAAATATTTATTTGATAATTTTTTATACTAAAGTGCCTTTGTAAGATTTTCAAAATAACTTCCCCCAAAAGCACTTTATTAATTGAGGCATAATGAGGCAATTTTATTA
>MENF01000206.1 GCA_001769035.1 Bacteroidetes bacterium GWA2_32_17 | reverse complement strand
TTTAGAAGCCGAGATGCTGCTGTTATTGCAGCCCAGTGCGAACTCGGACAAATAACATTTGGTATTAGTTACGATATTAATATCTCATCATTAGCAAAGATAAGTTCAGGACGTGGTGGTTTTGAAATTTCTTTAAAATACTTACCACTTGTTGGGTCACAAGGTGGAAATAGGTTACTTTAAAGAAAAAATAAACTTAAAATTAATACAATGATAAAAAATTTAAGAGAGGTTCTAAAAATTAGATTTTTTTAGCCAGACAAAATTTTAAAAAGGTATAGGGTATAGAGGTATAAGCCGGCTCACAAACCTTATACCTCTATACCTATTACCTATTTCCATACTCAATAAGCAATTGTTAGAAGTCCCCTTAAATATTTATACTGTGAATGGTTAAAATATTAACTTCTTATTTTTTTATGACCTCCCCCCAGCCTAAGCCCAACATTCAAATGCAAAGAATTTTACGCTTTTAGTGAAAATCCTTTGCACTTTAAAAAAGCATTTACTTCATAATATTCTATATTACTGAATGATAATATTTATTCAGCAAGCCCTAATTAAAATTGTATCCTTTTTTATAGCCGATTAATAACTTTTAAATTATATTTGTTTCGTTGTAAAAATTAAAATGAGAATATTATTCTTCATATTGTTTTCGAGTGCAATATATGCACAAACTTCAAATATTGACAGCTTAGTTAATAAATTAAAAAGTACAAAAAATGATACTAATAAAGTGATTTTATATCAAAAAATATCAGAAACATTTCAAGAAGTTGATATAAATAAAGCCTTAGAGTACGCTAAAAACGGCTTAAAACTTAGTCAGGATAATAATTACGAAACTGGTATAGCTGATTTATCAAAAACTATTGGTGATATTTTAGATTTAAAAGGAGAATTTTTAAAATCAATTGAATATTATCAAATATCGCTTAGTGAATATACAAGAAGTAATAATTTTCCTGGTATCGGGAAGGTTAAAAATAGTTTAGGCAGAATTTATGAAAAACAAGGTAACTACGATAAAGCATTAAAAAATTATTTAGATGCTTCAAAAATTTTCGAAAACACATCAGATAAAAAAAGTATTGCCTCTTGCATAAATAATGTTGGCTTAATTTATTATTATCAGGCACATTACGATAAAGCAATGGAGTATTTTGTTAAAACATTAAAGTTAGTTGAAGAGCTTGATAATAAAATGGGAATTGCAAGCACTCTTAATAATATAGGTTTAATTTATGATAAAAAACAAATGTTTGATACTGCAACAGTTTATTTTAAGCAATCATTAAAAATTCACGAACAAACAGGGAATAAATATGGTATAGCTCAATGTTATACTAATATAGGAAACATGGCATATAATAAAAAAGATTATAAAAATTGCGAGGTTTATTATAAAAAGTCCATTGCTTTAAACGAAGAATTAGGCGACAAATGGAGTTTAGTTAATACATATATTAGTTTGAGTGTACTTTACCAAAAACAAAAAACTTACAATAAAGCAATTTCTATAATTCAAAAAACCATTGATTTATCTGAAGAAATTGGGTATCGCGATGGTGCTAAAAGTGCTTATGATGTTTTATCAGATTTATATGCTGCCATTGGTAATTATAAAGGTGCTTACGAAGCTCATACATTTTTTGTTGCATATAAAGACAGCATTATGAATGAAGAAAACAGCAAAGTACTATCACAACTTCAGGAGCAATTTAACGCCGATAAAAGAGAAAAAGAAATTCAATTATTAAACACACAAAAACAAAAAGACGCTCTTAAAATAAAACAACAATCAACACAATTAATTGCAATTATAATTGGTTTATTATTACTTTCGGTATTTGCAATTGTTGTTTATAGAGGTTACAGGCATAAGAAAGCTGCAAACAATATGTTATCGTTGCAAAATGTAGAAATTTTAAAACAAAAAGCCGAAATTGAAGATAAAAACAGAAATATTTTAGCAAGTATTAATTACGCTAAACGTATTCAGGAAGCTATTTTACCTCCACAAAAAGTTGTAAAAGAAAGTATAGAAAATTCGTTCGTTTTATTTAAACCAAAAGACATTGTTTCGGGCGATTTTTATTGGATGGCTGTAAAACAGAATATTGTTCTTTTTGCAGTTGTTGATTGTACCGGTCATGGTGTACCGGGTGCTTTTATGAGTATTGTTGGTTATAATAATTTAAACCAGGCAGTTAATGAAAATAAACTTATTCAACCTAGTGAAATTTTAGATAATCTTAACGAATTAGTTGAACAAACCTTACACAACAGCGAAAGCAAAGCAGTTAAAGATGGAATGGATATAGCTTTATGTGCTTTAAATTATAAAAATAACAGTTTAGAATTTGCTGGTGCCAATAATCCTATATATATTGTTAGAAGTAAAGATAATTTAAGTTCTGATGTTAAAGCAATTGATGGTAATATTTTAGAAAATGAAAGCTCTGTATTATACGAAATAAAAGCTAACCGCCAACCGATTGGTGCATACATTAATAGAGAAAATTTCACAAACCATTATATCCAATTAATACAAGGCGATTCTATTTATATATTTTCCGACGGATTTCCCGATCAATTTGGCGGCACAAAGGGTAAGAAATATAAATATAAACCATTTAAAGAGTTTTTATTATCAATTCAACAATACGATATGTTTACTCAAAAAAACATGTTAGATAAAGCTATCGAAGACTGGAAAGGTTCTCGTGAACAAGTTGATGATATTTGCATTATTGGGGTGAGAATTTGATTGGGAAAACAAGATTGAAAAGAAAGATTGAATAGATTGAGAAGACAAGATTGAAGAACGTCTTCATCAATCCTATCAATCTTCTTCAATCTACATCAATCTGAAAAATATAATAAATTGAGGAACAGTAAACTAAAAAATATAAACAGATGAAACATCCACGACTAAATAAAGACACACAAGGGAATGATTATATTTGAGGTTAAGGTTGAGGTTGAGGAGATTGGGAAGAACCTCTCTTTAGAATATAGGAATATTTCTGTTTCCTTTTATTGTGTCTCTGTCAATTGAAAGATTTTTTAATTCTCCGTTTTGATAAATGCCTTTTAACTTTATATCTCCACTTGAATCCCATAATGTTATCTGCCCGTTGTAAATTCCATTTTGGTAACTAATTTCAGATTTCTTATGACCATTATCAAACCACGAGGTTGAAATTCCATTTTCAGTTCCATCAATAAAAGTTTCTTCATTCATTTTATTACCGTTAGGATACCAAGTAACCCATAAGCCCTGTTCGCTACCATTTTTAATTATTCCTTGTTTCTTCTTTTCCCCGTTTGCATACCAAACAACCCACACACCATCTTCGTATCCGTTAATAAAATTTCCTTCATGTTCAACTTGCCCATTTTCGTACCATGTTTGGAATTTACCATTTAGTTTACCTTCATTATAACTTTCTTTTTTTTCTAATTTTCCAGTTTCGAACCAAGTAGTCCATTTACCATGTTCATTACCATTTTTATATTTTCCCTCAGTCATTTTTTTACCATTTTCGTACCAAGTAATCCAATCGCCGTGTGCTAAACCATCTTTAAAAAACTTTTGCTCTTTCTTTTTTCCATTATCAAAAAAAGATGTTTCTTCGCCATTTAAAACATTATTTGAGTATGACTCAGCATGTTTTATTTTTCCATCATTAAACCATTCTTTTAAAACGCCGTTTTTAATTCCATTTTTATATGATTCTTCAAAAATCATATTACCATTATTATCATATATTTTTACAACTCCATCTTTTTTGCCTTCATTATATTTTGTTTCTAATAATTTAGTGCCATTTTCATTTACTACTGTATAATTGCCATGAAGTTTTCCATTTTTATAAAAAATATTTTTTGTTACTCCTTCAATAATTTCCTGACATGGACCGGTAAAAGGTGTTGATTCATCATTTAAATACATAACACCTTTAATCTCTGACAATTGCGAACAATCACAAGAAGTAGTGCATGAATAAAAAGAATTAATAACAAATAAACTTGCTATTGTATAAATTATTGATATATTGTTAATTTTAATTCTCATTGGTAATAATAAAATATTCCGAAATATTTTAATTTACTTTTTATACGTATTATATTTCAGAAAGTTTTACTAAAAGTTCTTCTATTTTACCTTTAATTACTGAAGGGCTTGATGTATAATTGTTTAAAATTATTGCAAAGGCAATTTCTTTTGAAGATTTCGATTTAATATAACCTGCATAACTTCTAACTCCTGTCATATAACCACTTTTTGCGTGCAAATTGTTTTCGGCAAAAGTTCCTTTAAACATACTAGTTAAACTTCCACTTCTTGAGGCAATTGGTAACGAATTATAAAAATAGCTAAAGTTTTTACTTTCGTTTTTCATGTATTTTAATACTTCTACAAGTTGTTTTGATGAAACAGCGTTAAATCGTGAAAGCCCGCTTCCATCAAACATTAAAAATTTGCCACATTTATTTTGCCAGTATTTTGTAACTGCATTAATGCCATACTCGTTACTGCCATTATTAAAAAATTTAATTCCAAGTTGACGTAAAAAGTGTTCGGCATACAAATTAACACTTTTAATATTTGTATAAAATATTATATCTTTTAAAGGTGGAGATTTAATTTCGTAAAAGAAATTTATTTTTTTTAAACTATCATTAAAAGATGAATATTCATAAATAGCTTTAACTGAATCGCTAACAGAAAATCCTTTTTTAATTAAATTATTTTTTAAAAATATTGCTGTAAAAATTGGCGGGTTTGGAATAGAACCTTTAACTTCATAATTAGATTTTTGAGTTGGAAGTCTTCCTGTTACAATTCTGTAATTATCAAATTGTCCACCATATATAACTGATTGGTCAGTTGATATGTTATCAGATTTTACATAATTGGTAATATTAATGAATGGAATTTCAGGTTCTTGTTTAATAATAGAAGTACTGTCTCCTACAATTTCTCCAGTTTTAAAAAAAAGTTTATATTCATTATCAAATATTGATAAAGCCCATGGTGAAGCTCCATAATAGTTTGCAACATCAGCTAAAATCCATGTAGATGGAGCAAAATTATCGTTATAATAAGTTGCATCGCCAATAATACTTCCCTGTAATTTGTTAAATCCATTTTTTTTACATTCATTATAAATATTGTCGAATTTATCAAAATAGTGCGATTTAAAATAATCGCTCATTAAACAAGGGTCGCCCTCCCCTTTTATTATTATATTACCATTAAGAACACTATCTTTAATAAAACCGTTAAATCCTATTTTTGTTGAGAAAGTATATTCGGGTCCAAAAGTTTCTAATGCGGTAGTGGTAGTAAATAATTTCATTGTTGAAGCCGGTGATAACAATAAATCAGGATTAATTTCGCCAATTATTTGGTTAGTTTTTAAGTCAATTGCATAAAAACTTATTGAGGAGTTTTGTAGCTCGGAATCAGAAATAAATTTTACTATTTCTTTATTAAAATTGTTTAAAGTATCTGAAAATTTATTTTGAGAATAACTATAACAAATAACAATTAGGTAAAGTAAACTAAATAACAATACTTTGCTACTCATAAAAAAATGTAAAAATTATTTGCTGAAGTAATAATTAAGTGAAATTTTAGAGTAAGTGAAACATTCAAAATAATTTCCCCCAAATCTAAGGATAAATCCGGTAATTTAGCTCA
>MENF01000205.1 GCA_001769035.1 Bacteroidetes bacterium GWA2_32_17 | reverse complement strand
AGATGCAAAAAATTAAAATGTAGCAACACATCTTAAAAAATCTTTCTCCGAAAGAGCTTATTTTGCTCATAAGTTAAATGTAAAATCCGATATAAAAGCAATTGGTGTATTAATTGAAATTACATACATATAAGTTCGCAAAGTTTTTTAAAAAAATAATAAATTATTTTTTCTTGGTGTACTTGCGCCGGAGTTTATGCTGACGAAGAAAGTACGAGAAATAATCATTGTGAGAAACTCTTTTACGTAACATCAGTAATTAAAAATAAAAATATTTTTTGCTAAATATTAAAAAAGTATTATATTTGAGCATTCAAATACTTTAATTCTTATATAAATTTAAAATACTGATTATGAAGCGAAAAATTGTAAAAATTGACGATGAAATCTGCAACGGATGTGGAGAATGCATTCCAAACTGCCACGAAGGTGCATTACAAATTATTGACGGCAAAGCCCGTTTAGTTAGCGAATTAATGTGCGACGGACTTGGTGCATGCCTCGGACATTGCCCTTTAGACGCAATAACTATTGAAGAACGCGAAGCCGAAGATTATAACGAAGTAAAAGTTATGGAAGAAATGCTTACTAAAGGAAAAAACACTGTAATTGCCCACATGAAACATTTAAAAGAACATGGCGAACATGGATTTTTAAAAGAAGCTGTTGGATTTATTATGCTAAATAAAGGAAAACTTACGTTTACACCTGAAGAAGTAATTTCTGAAGTGCATAATCATGGACACGAGCATGGTGGTGGAGGTTGCCCTGGCTCACGAACAGTTACTTTTGAAAAGAAAAACGAAGATAATTCGAGCAAAAATTCTGATGAAAATCAAAAATCGGAATTACGGCAATGGCCCATTCAAATGCATCTAGTAAATCCTGTTGCACCATATTTTCGCGATGCCGATTTGTTAATTGCAGCCGATTGTGTTGCATTCTCATTAGGAAATTTTCATTCTAAATATTTAAAATCGAAAAGCTTGGCAATGGCTTGTCCAAAACTCGACTCTAATCAGGACATATATAAAGAAAAACTTGTGAAAATGATTGACGAAGCAAAAGTAAATACTATTACTGTAATGATAATGGAAGTTCCATGTTGTGGAGGGTTGCTTCGATTAGTTCAAACGGCTCAACAGGAAGCTAAAAGAAAAGTACCGGTAAAAGCATTAACTGTTAGCATTCAAGGTGAAATAGTATCGGAAAATTGGGTGTAATTTTAATAAGTACAAAGTATTAAGTACTAAGTATTAAGTACAATGAAATAAAAAACAGAAATAATTTGAAATTAATAGAAATACATTGTAAATTCGTATATTCATAAATTTCGTATTTCGTATAAACAGAAATAAATTAAACATAAAGAAATTAAATTATAATACATTGCAAAAACATTAAAATATTAAACTACAATGTATAACTACTGAATGACAATGAATGACTACTGTATGACAACTGTATGACAACTGTATAACTATCGAATAACCACTGTATGACTATTGAATAACAATAAACAAAGAATTAAAAATGAAATATAAAAATTAAAAATGGAAACAAGCAAATTTCAAAATTCGAAAATATTCAAACTTTCAGAAAGTATTGAATATGGCAATGGAGCTATAGTAAGCAAAGTAATTATTAAAAAAGAATCAAGCAACCTTACTTTATTTGCATTTGATAAAGGACAGGGTTTAAGCGAACATACCGCACCTTTTGATGCAGTTGTTCAAATTGTTGAAGGAAGCGGACAAATAATTATTAATAAAGTTCCTTTCAATTTAAATGCCGGTGAATTTATTATTATGCCCGCAAATGTACCTCACGCTGTAATGGCAAACGAGCAGTTTAAAATGTTATTAATTATGGTTAAAGGGTAATAAATACATTATTGTATTCTCAAAACGGTTAAAATTTTAATCCGATAGCCATCGGATTTACAAATTGTCCCCTCTCTACGCAATAGAGATTTGTCATTCTGTTCCGATAGCTATCGGAAGATTAGCGAAGAACTTAGCACATTCGCAAAGCTCTGTGTAAACTCCGCTATCTAATAGTCCGTACCGACTTGTCGATGAGCAAAGCGAATAATCTTTATTTGGGTGATTAAATAAAATTTAATATTTTAACCATTCACTTGTAATTTATATGTTATATAACATGTTTTTTTTAATATTTCATTTAATAGAAATAAATTAGTTTTGTGTTTTAAAATATAGAATTAATTCTTATATTTAATGTTTTTAATCAATTAATAATTAAATCATTATGATTTCAATAAAATTCAAAGCTATTGTATTTATATTACTGACGAGTAGTGTAATTTATTTTTCCTCTTGTGAAAAACAGAAAATCACATATAAAAATGCTCCCGCTCCAGATGGAGTTGTTCTTCCTGAACAATGTGAAGCTTGCCATAACAACACTTATCCCGAACATTCTACAAATGCACATGCAAAACATACTACCGGTTTATATACGTTTGCCTGTAGTACTTGCCATTTTGGGCATGGATATGAAACTGCAACTCACATGAATGGTATAAAAAATATAACATTTGACCCAAATGGTTTAGCAACAAGAAAAGGAGCTGACAGTAATTCTCCAACTTATGATTCAAGTACAAAAACCTGTTCAAATGTTTATTGCCACAGCAATGGAATTACTGCCGACAGAGGGCACGATAGCACTTACACTTGGGCTACAACTGTTCCATTTTCAAACGGAGTAATTACATATACCACAACTCCAAGGTGGGATACAGGTAAAGTAACAGAATGTACATATTGCCATAATGGTTTAGGAAATATGACATCACCTTATCAGGTTTCACGACCTAACACAATGGCTCAAGGTAATTATCCCGCTTCAGGTGCACATCAATTGGGTGCTCATAGATCTAATAATGATTTTGCTTTATCACCACCTTATGCTACTCCGATATGGGATGGAGTTCAGTGTTTCTGGTGTCATTCTACCATGGCAACAGACGAAGCTGCTGTTAACGGTCCTATAAATCAAGGAACCTATGGTACAAGTTATCATGTGGATGGACAAACTTTTTTCAAACCTCTTAATATAAGTGCTGGCGGAACTATGGCTAATGGTGTCATTCATTCAAGTTCACAATCTCATTGTAGTGTTGGTAATAAAAAATGTTGGGGAGATTAATAAGAAACAATAAAATATAAATAAATTATTATGTTAAAAAAAATATCGTTCATTTTATGTTTAGTACTGATTATCAGTATTAAATCATCTGTTTCACAAGAAGCAGATACTTCGGTAGTAGAAAAAACTCCTGTTACAGATGCTTTTGCCTGTTCAATGTTAATTGAAAGTCAAACCATTAATCAACCAACAAAAAAATCAAAAGAATTTATTATTCATCACAGAATAGGTACAATTAAAAGTTTAAGCGACTTGTTTGGTGTATTTGGACCAGCAAATGCCAGACTAGGTTTTAATTATGGAATTTCAGACAAAATAATGATTGGTTTTGGTACTGAAAAATATAATAAAATGCAGGAAATAAATTGGAAATATTCTATACTTCATCAAAAGACAAATGGAACTCCTTTTTTCCTTTCTTATTTTGGAAACGTAGTTGTTAGTGGCAGAGAAAAAGCATATTTTGGTGATAATTATAAATTTGTTGACCGTTTATCTTATTTTCATCAACTTATTATTGCACGTAAGTTTAGCGAAAGAATTTCTTTTGAAATTGCACCATATTTTTTACATTTCAATAAAGTTGATTCTTTATATTCTAACGAAGCTATTGGTGTTAGTGTAGGTGGCAGATGCAAAATATGGAACGAAATATCATTTATGGCTGAATTTAACTATGTTTCACCACTCGAATCTTTTACTTACCCAAAAAACCTTGAAGGAAATGATGTGCCAGGAGCCCCAAAACCAGGCTATGCATTTGGACTTGAAAAAAATGGTGGTACACACGCATTTCAATTATTTGCAACTACATATAATAATATAATTGCACAAAAAAATTATTTATACAATCTAAGAGATTTTAATAGTTTATTGATTGGTTTTAATATTACTGTAAGATTTTAATTTTATGCAAGCTATTGCGTAGTAAAAAATCAATTAAGGTGGGTTCTGAAAATTACTCACAATATTATTATTTTTAAATGAGTTCGTGAAATCGCTTCGCTAAGTTCATTTTTTTACCGTAAAGATTGCTACATTGTTGAAAACAGACAATTGAACAATCTAACCATCTTTTGATTTTTAGAACTCTCCTTTATATTTTTAAACCTAAAATTGTAACATCGTCAATTTGTTCGAGTTCACCTCTCCAGTTTTCGAAAGTTGTATCTAATATTTCTCTTTGTTCGAGCATGGGTTTATCAGCAATATTCAGAAAGATTTCTTTTAGCTGTTTTATTTTAAATTTCTTATTTTTTGGACCTCCGAATTGGTCTTGGTAGCCATCGCTGGTTAAATAAATTGTATCGCCTTTTTGTAAATTAATAACATTATTTGTAAAAGGTCTCATGTTTTCATAAATAGCGACAGGTTGTTTGTCGGGTTCTATTTCTTCGATATTACCTAAAACCTCAATGTTTTGAAAACCCTGAGGTTTCTTCCCACGGATAATAAACAACGGATTATTAGCACCAGCAAACTGTAATTGAAAGTTTGCAGTATTTATGGCACACAACGCTATATCCATGCCATCTTTTTGTTCGCCAGTTTGACCTTTTTGTTGTAATGCCTCGATTATAGAATCCCGCAAATGGTCTAATATATCACTTGCTTTCATTATTTCTTTTTTACGAACTATTTCATTAAGAAATGACACACCAAGCATGCTCATAAACGCACCGGGTACGCCGTGACCTGTGCAATCAACAGCAGCAATGAAAGCAGATTGCTCATTTTTATGAAAGAAATAAAAATCACCGCTTACAATGTCTTTTGGTTTGAAGAGCACAAACGACTGTGGAAATGCTGCCCATATATCTCTGCGATGTGGAAGTATTGCTCTTTGTATGCGATTTGCATAGTTAATACTGTCGGTTATGTCCTTGTTTTTTTCTTCCACTATTTTCTTTTGCTCCTCAATTACTTTTTTCTGTTCTTCTGTTTCTTTGCTCTTTATTTCAATGACTTGTTTTTGTTTGCGTGTTACACGCAGAGAACGGAAAATAAAACCAGCAAACATTATTACTAACAATAAGCCACTAATTACCGACCAAATAATAATTTTTTGCCTTCTAATATCTGCCGCAGCTAATGCATCTTTTTTATCCTGTTCGGCTTTAATGGAGGCTTCTTTCTTTTCAAATTCAAAGTTCATTATCTCACGCGACTTAGCTTCATTGAAAAGTGAATCCTTTGCTTTCATAGCCTTTATATAATGCTCAAGTGCTTTTTTGTTATTGCCCGTTTGCATGTATAGTTCACTGATGGAATTTTCGAATTGTATTTTTTCTTTTAACATACCTATGCTATCGGCTATTGCAAGCGCCTGTAACATGTACTTTTCAGCTTCTGCATATTTTTTTATTGAAGTAAATAAAGAACCGATGTTGCCGAGGTTTGTTGCAATTCCGTTTTTATCACCAAGTTCTTTATCAATTTTTAACGCTTTGAAATAATAATCAAGTGCTTTTTGATAATCTTTTTGGTCATGATAAACAGTTCCTATGTTAGTGAGTTGTGTCGCAATTTTGGTTTTATCATCAAGTTCTTCGAATAATTTTAGTGCTTTGAAATAATAATCAAGAGCTTTTATGTATAAAGAATCGCTTTCTTTATAGCCCTGATGTGAAATAGCAATGTACGCCTGTGCTTTATAGGCATTTCCAATGCTACCATTGTCTGAAGCAATTCCATATTTATCGTCTAATTCTTTAGCTATTTTTAATGCCTTGAAATAGTAGTCAAGGGCTTTTGAATAATCGCCTTGCTCGTGATAGATAATCCCAATGTTGCCGAGTTGCTTCTGAATTTTATTTTTATCTCCGAGTTCTTCAGCTATTTTTAATGTCTTGAAATAAAAGTCAAGCGCCTTAGGAAAATCGCTTAGATTATAATAGGCTACCCCGATGTTACCAAGGGTAGCAGAGATGCTTTTTTTGTCGGCGAGCTTTTCTGATATTTTTAACGATTGCTGATAATGAATAATGGCTTGCTGATAATTACCCATGTCTTCTGCAAACCAACCAAGATGAATATAAGTAGTGGCGAGTCCTTTTTTATAATCAATTTTCTCAGATAGTTCAAGTGCATTGTCTAAATATTCTTTGGCTTTTATATTATCTGTATATTCATATTCAAAAAATAAATTATTGAAATGATTTACTTTACCGGTATCTGTTTTCTCATTTTTCAAGAGAGTCAGAAGTGAGTCAATAGTTTTGTTCTGTGCTTGCAACACAATGCACGAGAAAAGAACAAGGATACAAGAAAATAATTTTCGATTTAATATAATATTAGGCATCATTTGAGTTCAATTCGAAAAGCCAAATATAATCAAAGATTTTTAATTATATCATCTTATATTGTTGGAGATAACTCCAACAAGGGCGAAAAGATTCTTAAAAGTGCCTAAAGTTTAGAGTGCTTTGAGTGCCTAAAATTCATAAAGTTTTCACTTTCAGAACGTCATGCTGAACTTGATTCAGCATCTCGTACAAAAAGATGGAGTGTCAAGTCTGCCATGATGATAAACTTCTTTATTCTTTTATCAATTTTTTCACTGCAATTCCTTTTTCAGAAACTACTTTTACAATATAAACCCCTTTTGCAAGTTTTGAAATATCGAGTACGGTGATTTTCTTTTGCAAGGGTATTTGCAACAGTATTTGCGAATGAATATCGTAAACTGTAATTAATGCATCCTTAAAATCATTTTCCGACTCTATGTAAATTTTAGTATTTGCAGGATTGGGAGATATTTTTAAATTCAAATCGTTGCCCGATGGTTGTGCTACATTAAGAACACCGTAATTCCTCTGTACATTGGAGCGGGTTGAATTATGGGATACTGCCTTTGCGGAATTACAGCCAGCCGGATTAACCGCTTCAACAAGATAGGCAATAGTATCATTTGGCAAATAACAAATGAAATCGGTCCAGTCCACATTCCCAAAACTTACCGAGTCTTTCTTTAACCACCCGGTATTGGAACTATCCCTGTAGATTAGGTATTGCGTTACAGGAAATCCAACATAATCGTTCCAATGTAGATTGTAACCGCAGGGAGATGCAGGACTTATAGCAACGTGAATAGTGCGATGTTCACTACTCAAATCGCTTTCGTTGCCGCTGCAGGCATCTACCACAGAAATTTTATATTTGTATGCAGTAGTGTTGGGGTTTACTCCAATTGTTGTATCGGTAAAAACACTCATCGCAGAATATGGAATGCTTGCAATGTAGGTATAAACAGAAGCTATTTCCCTGTAAATTTTGAAACTGGCAATGGCTATGTCAATAGGTTTTTCCCAAATAATAAGATTTTTTGTGGAAGCAGTATCAACAGTAACCAGACAGATTTCTTCGTTTTGGAAAACATTTCCTGCAACACCGACAACAACATCTGCCCAAGTTAAACCAACACGAATTTCATCCATATCAACAAAAGGTGTTGAATTTGTTGCGGCTTGTCTAACAAATATTCTATCAATTGCAGTTAAATCAGTTCCTCCATTAGTAATCGTAATGGTTGGAGTAGGTTCAGTTGCGGCACAATATGAAGAAGCACTGGGATTAATCCACATTTTAGCAATATCATTTGTAGTACCTGAAACTATTTGATAAGAAACTACTAATAAAATAGGAGTATTAAAATCATACACTGTATTGTTCCAAGAATTATAAGCAACTGTAGAGCGTGCATTTAGTCCTAATTTAAACCCAGTTCCGCTTTTTCTTATCCACACAGTTGAACCAAATGTTGCAGAAGTAGCCCCCACACCGGTAAAATAACTAACTGTATCCAATAAAGAAGCATCTGTTACTTGAAAAATAAAAGATATGTAAACCGTACCTGCCGCTTGACTTGAAAATGTTTTTTGAAAATCTCTGCCGAAACCATCAAAAGAAATTTTATTTCCAACTGAGGGAGCAAATCCAGTATAGCTTAAACTTCCATTAGTAACAAATACCTGATCGCCATTATTAATACCAGTCCAGCCATGCATGGGTAAAGAATCGCCTACTGCATAATCAAATCCTTCATAAAGTAACACTTGGGCATTTCCTGTTAACATCCCAATAATAAACGATAAAGTAAAGTAAAGTTTTTTCATTTTTTGTTTCCTCCTATATTTTAGTTAAGTATTTATTCTTTTACAATCCTTTTCACAGCAACACCTTCCTCGCTTTCAATTTTCAGAACATATACCCCTTTTGCAAGTTTTGAAATATCGAGGTCGGTGATTTTCTTTTTCAAAGGCATTTGCAACAGTATTTGCGAATGAATATCGTAAACTATAATTACGGCATCCTTTAAATCATTTTCCGACTCTATGTAAATTTTAGTATTTGCAGGATTGGGAGATATTTTTAAATTCAACTCACTACCCGATAGCAATGGTACGGAAACAGAATAATTCCTCTGCACATTGGAGCGTGTGGAGTTGTGCCCACCTGCCTTTGTGGCGTTGCAGCTTATGCTCCACTGTGTTTGTACACGCCATGAAGCAGTATCTTTATAAGTTGAGTACTGCGGGTCAGTATATGCGGTAGAGGAGGCCGATACATTTTGAATAGTTTCAAAATTTCCTGTTGAGAAATTATCTCTCTGAAAAAGGTAATTTGTCAATGCAGGAACGGGCATAGATTGCCCTTCTATTTCATAGTGATTCCATCCAAAAGTACCTAATACGTTCCACATGTATATAGTTTTATGGTATGGGCTCATTGCACCGATGTTGCCGCAAGCATCTTTTATTGCCATCTTATATTTCCAAGAAGTAGCATTGGGGTCGCCTCCGTTTGGACCTCCAATGGAACGGGCGGTATCAACAAAAAAACTCAAAGAATCAATAGGTACAACCCCTATAGGAGCGTAGTTGCCATTAGCAGTATCGCGGTATATAATAAAACTATCAACACTTGTGTTAATAAATTGACTTTTATCCCATATAATAATATTATTCTGAGAAAGCGAATCAACAGTTACGAGACAGATTTCACTATTATGGCTGCACTGATTGTATTTTGCAAAGAAGATGTCAGCCCCTGCAACCCCTGTCGAAGTTAAATTAGCCGTTCCAACTCCCGGGTTAAAATCTGCAATACTCCAAAAAAATCCAGTTAAATAGACACAGTTATCGAAAACAGTTATTCCGTAACCAACATCAAACAAGTTACCCCCTATGCTGTTTGCCCATTTACAATTTCCGGCTGAATCGTATTTTGCATAAAATATATCCTGATAACCATTGGAAGTCAAAGAGTTGGTGCCACCATAAGAAATACTGCCTGTGAAATAACCGCTGATATAAACATTGGAAGCAGAATCTAAAGCAATACTCCTACCCTCGGTGTTATCTTCTGAACTATTTATCTGTCTTGCCCATATCATTGTTCCGCTGGAATCATACTTTGCAGTGAAAATAGCTTTAGGTCCCAAAGGCTGCATATAAATCAAACCAAAATTGGCATACCCTCCGAAATAACCGGTGAGGTAAATATTCCCGGAGGTATCAGTTGTAATAGCTTTGCCAAAATCATCACCTCCACTGCTAATATGTTTCATCCAAATAAATGTTCCTTCTTTATCATACTTAGCAAAGTATATATCACCAAGGCCGTTGGAAGTAAGATTAACAATTCCAGCCGAATCTGGATCAAAATCATTTGTTCCGGTATAGTTGCCTGTGATAAGAATATTACCGGAAGGATCCAGCGTGATGCTTGTGCCATTATCATTGCCTGTACCGTTTATTTGCTTAGCCCAAATAAAATTACCAAGTGAATCATATTTAGCAAAAAAGATATTTTGATTACCAGCAGAGGTAAGATTAAATGTATTTACAGAATCCGGGTCAAAGTCGGAAGTGCCTGCGGACTCACCAATTATATAAACATTACCGGAAGTATCAACGGCTATCTGCCTGCCATCATTATCAAGGGCATTGCCAATACTTTTTGCCCAAAGATAGTTTCCGTTATTATCGTATTTGGCAAAGAAAATATCATGCGTACCGGCGGCAACCAAGGTAGCGGTATCAGTGCCCGGATCAAAATCTGCAGTTCCTTCGTAAATACCACATATATAAATATTTCCCTTGGTATCCATTGTAATACTCCGAACTGCATTCATTTCAGTTGTGCCAGTAGTAGAAATTTGTTTTGCCCAAATATAATTACCATCAGCATTATATTTTGCAAAGAAGGGATTAGCATAACCACTAGGAGTAATAATCGCACTATCCGGACTAGTGTCAAAGTCGGTAGTACCGTTAAATGTTCCGCCAATATATACATTCCCATACTTGTCAACGCACAAACATTGCCCTCCATCATAAATACCTGTGCTGCCAATACTGTTAGCCCAAAGATAACCAGGTACCTGTGCAAATGCTTTGCCTGTATCCAGCAAAATATAGCTGCATCCAATTATGGAGAGCAAAACTAAAGTTGTAAATAGTTTTTTCATGGTTTTTTTATTTTTAATTCAATGATTAGTTTTTTTGTTTGTATTAATAAATTCTCATTATGTAAGCAAGTTTTAAAAATGGAGGGAGGTAAGGAATGGGGCTGCCAGAGCCTATTAGGCCTGTTGTTCCACTGTGTGGATGATCTAGTAAAGTAACCGTTGAACCTGAATGATTATGTTGACCGGCGGACTGAAGTGAAATTCCAGTAACTGCTGTTGATGTAGTTTCAGTTGTAGAATATTGATATCCATCTGTCCCATCCGGAAAATTTTTAAGTGTTCCATTATTCTGCCAATCAACCCAGAGATCGTTAACAGTATGAGAATGCCCAGGATCGCTAATAGGATGAGAATGATTTCCATCACTAGTTATATCAAGTGGAAAAGTACCACCACCTCCAGAACTGGTCGTGAATGGGTGTGAGTGTGATGGCAACTGTGCTTCGCTATTAATTGTAATAGAGCTATCTCCTCCAAGTGCCAACAAATCTGCCGAAGTTGATGCACCCATCACAAACCTATCTCTGAGATCGGGTCTACCACCTTGCCCATCACATAAAGCCCAACCATCCAGCGTTCCGGTACCTAAACCTGTTGCATCAAAATACCATGCACCTGAATACATAATTATACCACCAACAGGTACGGGAGGTTGCCATGTTGCAACACCAGTCGCATCGGAGGTGAGAACTTTTCCAGGTGCCGGATTCCCACCCTGTATTTTTATTTGTCCGTTAATATCAAGTTTCTGTGTTGGGGCTGTACTTCCAATCCCGACATTACCGGAACTTAAAACTGTTAGCTTTTCATTTCCGTTTGGGGTTGCTCCCATCCAAATATTAACCCTGGTATTTGTCTGATCACCGCTAATGCCTCCGTACCCTGTACCAGCAAAGTTAAGGAAAAATAAATTACTTAGATATGCTCCGGAAGTTTTAGTTTTTAAATACAGATTAATATCACTGGAAGAATTTTGAAGTATTGTGTGTCCCCCATCTACATCCAGTTTCTCTGCCGGACTATAATTTCCAATGCCAACATTTCCTAAATTATTATTAAAGATATTATTTCCACTTTGTGTCCATACACTGTTTATAGTATTGCCATTCCATGTCAAACCGGTACCGCTTGTAATAATACTTCTAAGACTATCCCAGCTTGCAGTACCATCGGATGAAGAAACAAAAAACTTTGTATTAGCCGGCATCCCTCCCCGCATTCTTATTTGACCGTTAACATCAAGTTTTTGTGTTGGAATTGTATCTCCGATGCCAACATTACCCCATCTTCCGATATCACCGTATTTGTCAAAGGGTCCGCTCCATTTTATTGAATCTTTTTCGTGATACCCTAAAGCCCAGAAAGCATAAGGGACAGCCATCATTTGTTCAACGCCCGTTATTATATAATCGCCTGCACCATTTATATCGATTTCTACTTTTAAAAAGTGTTTATTAGTACCCCATGAAACATTTAAAATACTAGTGTTCGGACTATTTGAAGTAACCTGACCATGTCCAATAATCAAAGAAAATAAACCTGTAGCATCGGTATTTACAATTTGTGTTTCCTGATATTCAATATTTCCCGAACTGCTTCCTTTTAAAATGGTAAACCTCACATTTACCGCTTTCTCAGGAATGATAATACCATTAATATCCATCCCTGCAATTTCTTTTCCATTTTCATCAACCACAACCGCCTGATAGGTTATTCCATCAACAATATCAATCTGTGATTTTACATTTATAGTAACAAGCATCATTGTTACTAAAACAATTAAAAAATAAATCTTTTTCATATTTTATAATTTTTAAAGTCTGTTATTTTATTAATTTGACCCAGGGCAATTCATTTTCCTTTTCCTATTCTTTTTACTTATTAATCTATATGCCAGACCAAAATTTATGGACATAGCATTGTTAAATAATTTTTGCGACTGTCCTGGCTTAGAATTTAGTTCTAACTGGTTTAACCCTGCTGTATATTCATATCCAAGAAATACTGAAGCCGCATCGGTAAACGAATAATTTAAACCTGCGTAAAAGTTTAACCCGTAGTCTATGTTTTTTATGGCATTTTCCTTAATCATATTGTAAGAATCGGAGCCAATTGTTTGCAGGGCTTTAAATAGATATGAAAGATAAAATGAAGCGCCGATAAAAGGCTTTAATTTCTTCTTACCCACGATATACCCGGCACCAATATTAAAATCAAGATAATGCAACGACCAGTCGAGTTTTTGATTATATATTGATGAATTAGCTCCGAAATTTTTATAACCTATTTCCGGCCTTATATACAAACCGAATGGAAATATTTTATTGTAATTAAGTGCATAAGAATAATGAATAGCTGAATTTATATTTGGATCAGTTTTCCCATCTGAGTCGGTAAACTTAAACGTTGAATGTGTTTGTGCAAGATTTACCGAAAAATTGTCCTGTGAATAAACTGATGTTATTACAAGACAAAACCAAATTAAACCGTAGTACTTTTTCATATTACTTTTATTTAATTTTTAATTATTTTTTTTACTGCTTCCATTTTTTCCCCGTAATAAACATGAATGAGATAAATGCCTTTATTCCATTCACCTGAATTAATTATCTGTTCATTATTTTCAGTAATTTTAGAATTTAAAATAGTTTTTCCAAGAATATCTGTAACATTGAGTATAAAAGTATTATCATCACTGCTAATTAGTATAATAAAATAATTCTGAAAGGGATTTGGATAAACAGTCAGATTAATACTATTGTTTGTAAATAAGTTGGTAGTATCAGCAATTAAGGGTTGTAAAAAACCTTGCCTAATACAATTATTTTTATTGCGAAAAGTTGTTGTATTGGACGACTGCCCTATTGTTTGCTGAAGAAAAAAACCATTACCGACATTGCTTAACCCAAGGCAACTTATTGATTGTCGTATAATTTTTTGAGAAATAGCATTTTGCGAAATTGCTATTAGCAAAAATAAAAATATGTAAATTATTTTTTTCATAATTGAAGTTTTTTAAGTATGTGAAAGTAATTGTTTTTTTTGTTTTTTTCTTTTATATTTTTCCATTACCTGTTTTACAATAAGTCTATTAATGCAGCATATTTT
>MENF01000204.1:5230-19665 GCA_001769035.1 Bacteroidetes bacterium GWA2_32_17 | reverse complement strand
CGTTTTGTGAAGCGAAGGAGCGTAGCTCGGTACGTACAGTGGTGTGAGAGGCTCTCCCCATCAGCATTGGCTGGTGGGGCAGTCTACTCGATTAGCGTTTCGTTTTTTATTAATCGTTTATAATTCAATTTTATTATTTCCACCTTTTAATTCAATTATTCTTCCGCTGTATTCAAATTGTCCTGTAATATCTTTAGGCAATTCAATTTCACCATTAATATTTCCATTTTTTGATTTTTTGATTTTTATATTAATCAGTCCGTTTTTTAATGGCATTTTTGCTTCAATCCATTCAAGGTTTCCAAAATTCGGAGCAATTCGTATTCTTTTAAACCCAGGTTCGATTGTTGTAATTCCGCAAATTAATGATAGAAAATGATAGTTTGGAGAAGCACTCCACGCATGGCAATCTGAACGTGTAGGCTCAGGTTCTTCTGCAAATGTTGTCAATCCATTGTTCAGCATTTCTTTCCATGGTTCCAGCATTTCTGTATATAAACCACCTAACCCTGCTTTTTTCATAGCCTCAGCAAGATAAAACCTAAAATAATAAGTGCATTGCACTATTGAATCATTATTGTAGGTTTTTAACATAATTTCTTTTTGCTTTCCGGCAGGAAACAAATCAACTAATATTGCCAAAGCTTGCGTATGTTGACTATAAGTGTTTTTATCAGCATTATCAGCCAGCAGCCCAGTCTTTTCGTCCCAACAATGATTTAGAATATAAGTTTTTATTCGCTTTGATTGCTCACTATATTTTATGCTATTTTCAGCATATCCATAATATTTCATTAATGCAGATGCTTTATCCAATGTATAAGCATATAATAGATTTATTATTGCAGAATTATTTTGGGAATCAAACGGAGGGACTCCCTTTTTCCAATTCTTATCTTTAACCCAATCAATAAAACTCCACCATTCTAATTTAGGCAATAGACCATTTGAATCCAATCTGTCTTCAAACCACTGTAAATTATCTATTATTGCGGGCATTAATTTTTTTACAAATTGTTCATCGTCACAATGCATGTGATAATCATATACCATTGGTATCCATAATAAAGAATACGTTGGAATTACACCAATATATGAACTGGGATAATCGCATTGAATCAGACCGAAAGGTAACCGTGAATTATAAAAATCATAAATTGATTTCTTCCAGAGCAATGAATCACCTGAAACATAAAAACTAATCAAGCCTTGCAATCTTGTATCACCAACATATTGCATCTGCTCATAATAAGGACAATCAAAATACGTTTCACCAGCACATAAAGTTTGAGTTCGCCACCCTGTCTCCCAAATTTTAGAATATATTGAGTCATTACATTTAAAACCTGCATTCTCTTCAAATGGATAACCTGTTGAATTACTAAAGAATTCGTGTAAAATCAAGGGTTCATCAGATGTGGAAATTTCTAGCTGCGCATATCGAAACGTTCTCCACCATAAAGGTTCAACAACTCTATTCTCTCCACCGTCTGGGATAATAACATCATAATTCCCAATTAATTCTTTTCCTTCAATTTCATTTCTGTTTCCTTTTAATTGGTTTTTAGTTGTAGTGCTATTGTTCGAAGTATCTTTAGGTATAAAAAAACTTTCTGCATAAATTATTTTCATATTACTTCCTGTGCCTTTGCTAAACTTTACACATGGATAAGCAGTTGTTAATTCTTTTTGGTCAAATAAAATTGTCACTTTGCTATTTGCAGGAATGGTTAAATCCTGACCAATAATCAATTTTTCTGGGTTTTTAATCCCTTCGTATTTTCTAATTTCTTTGAACATTTGCTTTTTATATTTCATTAAAGGGATTTCTCTCGGATAAAGGATATAATTTGGCATTCCTTCCCAGCTCATACCCCTATAAGGAACTCCTTTTTGCATTTCTTTAGCATTTATCCAATTCTCATCATTAAAACTTGTGCCCATCCAATTCCATGGGTGATTATTACAATTAAATTGCTCTGCTGGACCCACCAAATAAGCAAAAAGATAATCTATTGGTATGATAGAATATGATGTGTCTTTACATACCTTCCAAGTAGAATTTGTATTAACTATGTTTTCATTTTCGCTATTACCTTGCATAATGAAGCCTGTTAAAAATGAAATCTGAGCTAGAGGTTTATACCAGCTGAAATTCCAAACTATCGCACAAATTGAGTTTTCTCCAGATTTAAGAAACTGAGCTATATCTATGTTTTCAAAATACCAATTAAATAAAGAACCACGAGCCGGTCCATTACAGACATATTTACCGTTCACATACAATTTGTATCTATTGTCGGCAGATATATTAACGATAAAATTTTTGGGTATTTCACTTATATTAATTGTTTTTCGAAAAAGATACACACCTTCTTCATTTCCCCAAATATCAGGATGTGTTATCCAACTAGCTTCCCATTTTTTATTAAGAATTTCGGGATTTATCTTTTGGGGATTTTGAGAAAACCCACAAAATATAAATAATATTAAACTGAATGTAGTGAATAATTTTCTAGTCATGCTGTTAAGTTTTTAAAATGAACGCTAACTATTGTATAAACGCAATTGTGTTTATTTCGTCTTTATATGCAACTAATAAAATATTTATAACTATCATATTATCATCACAAAAAATAAAATCATCAAAAGGTGATTTATTTTTTGTAAATATACTAATTTATATAATTCCAAATGAACCAAAAATTTATTTATCGGGACTTCTAAAATCCGATAGCTATCGGATTTTAGAACCCCTCTTATTTTTAAACTATTGCTATTAGTTCAACATTCATTTCTGTATTGCCATCGTTTATAATTTGTATGGTAAATGTGTGTTTATATAACTCACATTACGCAAATAATACCGATGCTGTATCTGTAATTGTCCAATAATTCCGATAGCTATCGGAAGTCTTATAACAGCTACTATTTCGGCATTATACAAATTTTTTTTTTGACTAAAACTTAAGAGTAATGGTATAACTTGAAATAAATGCTTTCCGAATTGGAGCAAACTCTTTCGTTGGTTTGAAGAGCAACTTTTCAATGAACTCTGCAAGTCCATTGTCGGTAAGGAAAAGTAACCAGTCGTAAGATTGTGCAAGAACTTTTAGTTCTTTGTTTTGATTTTCGGATGTTAACCAGTTGCCGCGATTACATACAACGTCAACTGTCACAATGAAACGCCTTAATAATTCTTTGTCGTTGGAATAAATTATTTCCTCCATCAAGTCCACAAATGGTTTGATGATATATAAGTTATCGGATTTTTGGTCATGAATGTTTCATTAAAATATATTTCATAAAACTTCTGTAAGTTTTTCAAGATGAATGCCATGCGATGCTTTAATAAGAATATGTTTGTTAGTTAATGGATTTTCTTTAAAATGTGATAGTATTTCGGTTATGTTGTTAAATGTTCTAAATGTATTATTATCAGAAATGTTGCAAAATGTTTTTCCTACTAAATAAACTTCTTTTATGTTAGAGTTTAGAATTTTGTTAAATATTATTTTGTGTTCTATATCAGAATCTTTCCCTAATTCTAACATATCGCCTATTATTAAAACTTTGTTGTCTGCTTTCATATCAAAAAAATTATCTAAAGCAACATTCATACTTGTAGGATTGGCGTTATAGGCATCAACTAATAAAGTATTATTTGCTGATTTTATTATTTGTGAACGATTATTTGTTGGTATATATTTAGAAATAGCACCAGTAATATCTTCATTCTTGACTTTAAAAAATATTCCAATACAAATAGCTGCAAGAACATTTTCAAAGTTATAATTTCCAACAAGATTAGTTTTTAACAAATTCCAATTAGAATTTTCTTTGGTTTTCCATTCTAAAGATAAAAAAGGATTTGATTGTGGGTTTTTGCCTGTAACAAAGTTGTTTTCATTTTTTCCGTAATCTATATAAGGTAGATTGTTTTTTTTGACAAGTAACAATTTATTGTCATTATTAATAAATATTTTTCCATTTTTGGTTTCTAAAAATCTGTACATTTCAGTTTTAGTATTTAACACTCCTTCGAGTGAGCCAAATCCTTCGATATGTGCTTTACCAATGTTTGTAATTAAACCATAATTAGGTAAAGCAATATTGCAAAGTGTTTTAATTTCTCCTTGATGATTGGCTCCCATTTCAATTATTGCAATTTCAGTGCTTTTATTTATTTCTAATAAAGTTAATGGTACACCAATATGATTATTGAAGTTTCCTTTTGTGTGAACAATGTTATATTTTTTTTGCAGAACAGCCGAAATAAGTTCTTTAGTTGTAGTTTTGCCGTTTGTCCCAGTGATAGCAATTACAGGGATATCAAACTTATTACGATGATATTGCGATAAATCTTGTAAAGCGGTTAATACATTTTGTACATAAAAAATATTTTCATTGTTTGCAAATTGTTTTTCGTCAACTAAAGCGAATTTGCTTCCTTTATTTATTGCTTCATTTGCAAATAAATTACCATTAAAATTATCACCTTTTAACGCAATAAAAAATGAGTCTTTAGCAATATTTCTGGTATCTGTGCAAATAGTTTTGCACTTAAGGTACAGATTATATATATCTTCTTTATTCATTAAATTAAATAAAAAAACCCCATTATTATGGGGTTTTTATTGTTTTTTTTATATATTAATTGCCTAATCCTTGAGCTCCCCCAACTCTATGCATTGCACAACGGAAACCTAAATCGGCACGTGCTTGCGATTGGTCAATAAAACGACGTGTACCTGGCGACATCCAATATGCACGGTCTTTCCAACCACCACCTTTAAATACTCTTTGTCTGTTATCAACCATTGATGTCATATTTAAACCACCTCTAACAGTTGATTTTCCATTTTCGCCTAACGCAGATTTTCCAGTATTATACATTCTTTTAGAATTGGTATTATCTTTACTTACCTCATCTGTGTTATAATCAATGCTCGATTCATAATCGCCATCAAGGTAATTAATATTATCAGCAGTATTATAATTACGACGGTTAAATGCTTCGTCATCAGTAACATTACGATAACGAATTTTTCCTAAACTATCTTTTTCTGCAATATTCCCTTCATCATCGCGAACCTGAGTTTGATAAACATTACCACGGAAAGGACGGAAATCATCGTTATCTTCATAAGTTAAAGGACGGTAAACATCCATAACCCATTCGTTTACATTACCAGCCATACAATACAAGCCGTAATCGTTTGGCCAATATGAATTAACATCACTTGGAATATCGTTTTTGTCGTTTAATGCACCAGCCATTCCCATATAATCACCACGTCCACGTATTGTGTTAGCTCTAATTTGACCAACATCTTTTGTGTCGAAACCCGAACGGTCGTCAATTCTGATATAATGTCCGTTCCAAGGATATATTTTTTCGTTGAAAATACGTTCATCAGCAAGCATATTACCAAGAAGTCCTAATGAAGCAAACTCCCATTCAGCTTCGGTTGGCAGGCGATATTTTGGAAGTAAAATTCCATCTTCCATTCTAACTTTCCTTACATCACCATTTGGGTCGTAGTCGGGCATTTGGTCGCGAACTGCACCTTCGTATTGCCCTGCTAAATAAGATTCTGTATTAAAATTTTCTTCACCGGTTTGTCCTGTTGGGTCCATATAAAGCAAACCTTCGCGAACCATAATCATTTCGTTTACTCTATCGGTTCTCCAACTGCAGTAATCGTTTGCCTGTAACCAGTTAATACCAACTACTGGATAATCCTGATAAGCAGGGTGTCTGAAATATAATTCAACATAAGGTTCATTAAAAGCCAATTTGCTTCTCCAAACAAGTGTGTCGGGTAATGCCATTTTAAAAACTTCGGGATAATCAACAAAAACACGACGGAGCCAGTAAAGATATTCGCGGTAATCAACATTGCGAACTTCTGTTTCGTCCATATAAAATGAAGATACAGTTACTCTTTTTGGGAATGCACTCCAATCATAAATGACATCTTGTTCAACACGTCCCATAGAAAAAGTACCACCTTCAATAAGAACTAAACCAGGTCCGGTTTCTTGTTCTTCGTAAAACACATACTCAAAACCACCTGTTTTTTCATCGTTATAATTCCACCCGGTTGTTGATGATTTTTTATCGTCGCATGATGATAAAAAAGCAAGCGATGTTACAAACAACATTGCGATAAAGAAAAATTTGGTATTCATATTTTAACCTTTTTAAATTAAAATTTTAATTAATAACTAAAATGATGGGCAACTTATTGTTCTAAACTTTTGTTTTTTCTGTTTACAAGGAAAAATAAATGTAAAAGATACTTCGTGGGCACCAAGAGTTTGATTTTTAAGTTGCGAAACTGTAAAATCGTAACTATAAGCAAATTTTATTTTTTCTTTCACATAACCTACTGTCATTATAAATGAATCGTAGTGGAAAGTTAAATTTTGGCGAAACCAAATTCCACCAACAATACCTTTACGACTGAGGTATACTCCCCAGTTCATTTGTTGAAAATCTCTTTGTTGTTGGAAAAGTACATTTGGAGAAATCATTAAATCACCTTTTTTCAACCCCATACCTTTAATAGGAATGTTAATTCCATAATGAATAGTATATTTTCTTGGTAATACTGCATCATCATTTCCTCTGAATGATTCTGAAGGTTGTGTTAAATGATGAATAGCTAAACCAAAAAAGTAATTTTTACTGGCAAGAATTGCACCTGCCGAAAAATCAAAGTGGTTTTTTACCTCATTTGTTGGAACTAAAACTTCTGACGTAGGATAAATAGGACCGTATAAAGGATGAATCATGTCTGGAAAAATAAAATCCCAGTTAAGTTTCTTTTGAATAAATGTAGGTTGGAATGCTATACTTAAGTTTGATTTTCTATTTAATACAAAGGTATAATTATATATACCGCTTATATTAATAGTAGAAATCGCACCATCGCCTTGTCGGTCGGCATAAATGTATCCACCCAATGAACCTTCTAATGCTCTAACTTGTTGGTCGTAAGAAGCAATGTAGGTAACATAGGTTGAGCCTAATGCAGGCCACTGATTTCGGTAATTTAAGGTTGCTCTTGGACATTTTACTGAACCTGCTAAAGCAGGATTTAAGTATAAGGGTGAAGCATAGAATTGTGAAAATTGAGGATCCTGAGCATAAATAAATTCACAACTTCCTAATAATAGGACAATTATAATAGCGGTGTAATTTTTTATCATCTCAATCTGCGTTTACTACAATTTGCAATTATACGAATAATTTTTAACAAAATTAATTTTTAACAAATAATTTTTATTTTTATTGACCACAATAATAGTATAATTTTCTCGTTAAATAAAAAACTTATAAAAAATATTATTAATTTTGACTCTAAATACTATGTGTAACATCAATAAAATGAGAGCATTACCTGCTTTAATAATTTATTTTTTATTTTTTCAAATATTTTCTTTTGGGCAAAATTATGAAAGAACAATAAATTGGCTGCCCAACAAAGCAGAAAATCTTTACGACACTAAGTTCGAATTATTATATTTCACGAACGCTGTTTACGAAAATATTTCTACAGGTTTACCGTATTATTATGAACAATTTAAAATGTTACCTTATAATAATGATGGAAAAATTGAAATTGTAAGCGCAAATTTTGAAGTTATACCTTCAGGTCAGTTGAAAAGTGTTTTAAATTTAGATAGTATTCCTACAGAAATTGTTTTTCGTTCTTCAGTATCATACATTAAGAAAAAACCTTTTTTACAGTTTTCATTTATTCCTTTGCGGCATAATAAAAATGCAGGAACAGTTGAGAAATTGGTTTCGTTTACTTTTAAAAAATCAGAAAACAATAATCAACTTAAAAACATTAAAAGTAGAGTTTATGCTTCAAGTTCTGTGTTAAACTCTGGTAAGTGGCAAAAAATTAAAATCAACCAAACAGGTATTTATAAACTTACTTATAAACAAATTTCAGACTTGGGTTTTACAAACCCAGATAAAATTAAAATTTTTGGAAATGGAGGAAAAGTTTTATCTGTAAATAACTTCAATTATAGACACGACGATTTAGTTGAAAATCCTATTTGGTTTGAAAAAGGTACTGATGGCATTTTTAATTCCGGCGATTATATTTTGTTTTACCTACATGGTCCTGTATATTGGTCATATAACACCGATAAAGGAATATTCACCCATTCGATACACCCTTATTTCGATGAGTCGTATTACTTTATTACTGACGATGGAGAAAGTTCAAAAATAATACAGTCTTTGCCTCTCGAAACAAATTTGCCCAATGCAACAGTAACAACTTTCGATGATTATAATTATCACGAAGTAGAATCTTATAACTTTATAAAAAGCGGTAAATTATGGGTTGGAGAAAATTTTAATAATGTTTTAACAAGTAATTTCGATTTTTCATTTCCAATGATTGACCAAGCAGAACAAGCCACATTTTCGGCTATGGTATATGGTAGAGCTAGCGTTTCCAGCTCGTTTAGTTTTAATGTTAATAGTACTTCATTGGGTACTGCAAGTATAGGAGCAGTTCAACTTGTTAATGTGCAGGCAAATTATGCTAATTATAATTGGTTTATTAAATCTTTTAATCCAACCAGTTCTGGTTTAAGTTTTAATGTTACTTATAATAAACCTGCTGAAGGTGGTGAGGGCTGGCTCGATTATATTGAAGTAAATGTAAGAAAACAACTTGCAATGCAAGGGGGACAAATTCAATTTAGAGACATTAAGTCGGTAGTTGCTGGCAATGTTTCGGAATTTCAAATTACAAATGCAACAAGCAATACTGTTGTGTGGGATGTTACAAATCCAGTTAATCCTTATATTGTTCCAACTGTTTTAAATGGTAATTTACTTACTTTTACTGCAAAATCGGATACTTTACATGAATACATAGCATTTGATGGTACTATAACTTATTCTTATACAAATATTGTAGAAGTTGCAAATCAAAATTTACATGGATTAATTACCCCCGATTTGGTAATAGTGTCGCATCCCGATTTTTTAACTTATGCAAATACTTTGGCAGAATTTCATAGAACAAATGATAATTTATCTGTGTTAATTGTTACACCTGAAATTATATACAACGAATTTTCTTCGGGCAGTCCTGATGTTACTGCTATTAAAGATTTTATGAAAATGTTTTATGACAGAGCAGGAGCCGATACTTCGCTTATGCCTAAATACCTTTTGTTTTATGGAGATGGGTCTTATGATAACCGCCATAATTTTTCATATAACACAAATTTTATTTTAACTTATCAGTCAACATCTTCGTTATCGTCAACAGCATCATTTTGCACCGACGATTATTTTGGAATGTTAGATGATAATGAATATGACTATGTTGGAGCATTAGATATTGGAGTTGGAAGATTACCGGTTAAAAACAGTGCTGAAGCTCAGGGAGTTTTAAATAAAATAATAAATTATTATAACCCAACTACCAATGGCGACTGGAAAAACTGGCTCACTTTTATTGGCGACGACGAAGATAGTAACGAACACATGTCACAGTCAAATCAACTTTGCACATACATTGATACTACTTACCATGTTTATAATATTGATAAAATATTTTTAGATGCATTTCAGCAAATAACTACACCCAATGGCGACCGTTATCCTGATGTGAATACTGCAATATCAAACAGGATGAAAAAGGGTACATTATTGATGAACTATACTGGCCATGGAAACGAAATTGGGCTTGCACATGAACATATAATTGGCGTTGCAGATATTAATTCGTGGACAAATTTTGAAAAATTACCACTTTTTATTACAGCAACATGTGAGTTTAGCCGTTATGATGACTTTGCAAGAACATCGGCAGGAGAAATGGTAATTTTAAACCAAAATGGCGGAGCTGTTGCAATGTTTACTACTACCCGATTAGTATATAGTAGTTCGAATTTTGCTATAAATACATCATTTATTAATAGAATATTTAAAAAAGATTCTAACAGAAATTACTTTAAACTTGGTGATATATATATGCTTGCAAAAAACGCAACTTCAAGTAATGCTGATATTAATAAAAGAAATTTTTCGTTATTAGGCGACCCTGCTGTAAAATTAGCGTACCCAAATTATTTAGTTTTAACAGATAGTATCAATGGAGTTTCTACCTCTGTTTTTATTGACACTCTTCATGCTTTGCAAAAATATACTATTAAAGGACACATTGTAAATCAAGATAGTACGCCAGTTGTTAATTATAATGGCACTTTATATCCAACCATATTTGATAAACCAATTACAATTGCAACATTAGCAAATGATGGCGGTTCAAAGTTTTATTTTAAATTACAAAACAATGTATTATATAAAGGTAAGGCAACAATTACTAATTCTATTTTTGAATTTACTTTTGTTGTGCCTAAAGATATTCAATATAATATAGGTTACGGAAAAGTAAGCTATTATGCAGAAAATGGAACAGTGTTCGATGCGCATGGATTTACAAATGTATTTATTGGTGGAAATTCAACTGATATTATTACTGATGTTAATGGTCCTGAAGTTCAATTATATATAAACGATGAAAATTTTGTTTATGGTGGTATTACCGACGAAAACCCTTATATTTATGCGAAACTTCATGATGAAAATGGAATAAACACAGTTGGAAATGGTATAGGGCACGATATTACAGCAGTTTTAGATGGAAATACTGCTAAAACCATTGTTTTAAACGATTACTACGAAGGCGATTTGAATAATTATCAAAGCGGAACGGTAAGATATCCATTATCAGGAATTTCAGACGGTTTGCATAACATTAAATTTAAAGCATGGGATGTTTTTAATAATTCTGTTGAAGCATATACCGAATTTGTTGTTTCCGAAGCTCTGGATTTAACCATTGGAAATATTTTTAATTATCCTAACCCTTTTACAACTCATACCGATTTTTATTTCGACCATAACCAAATAAACTCAAGTTTAGACGTTTTAATTCAGGTATTTACTGTTTCAGGTAAATTAATAAAATCAATAAAAACAACTTTAAATAATAATAGTTTTCATAGCACACCAATAACATGGGATGGTTTAGATGATTATGGCGATAAAATTGGCAAAGGAGTATATATTTATAAATTAACCGTTAAAGCACCAAATGACCAACAACAAAATAAATTTGAAAAACTTGTGATTTTAAGATAATAATTTTTTATATTTTTCGTTTCTTTAAAATTTATTGTAATTTTGTATTTATTTATATTTTAGCAATAGTCTGATTATGAGAAGTTTTATTTCAATATTTTTAATGTTTACCATATTTTCTTGTTTAAGTTATATTGGATTTTCACAAACTGAAATGACAACTCAAGAATTAAATGGTCGCGGCGACGTAAATACAATCACTACTGCCGTTCCATTTCTTACAATAGCAGCCGACTCAAGAGCTGGAGCAATGGGCGATGCAGGGGTTTCAACAACTCCCGATTTGAATTCACAACACCATAATCCGTCAAAATATGCTTTTATGAAAAACGATTTTGGAATTTCAGTTTCCTATACGCCTTGGTTAAGACAATTAGTAAATGATATTAATTTAGCATACTTGTGCGGATATAAGAAAATTGGCGGTGGTCAGGTAATCAGTTCTTCTTTAAGATATTTTTCGCTTGGTGATATAACTTTTACAGATATTAATGGAAGTGTAGTCGGACAGCATAAACCAAACGAATTTGCTCTTGATATAGGTTATAGTCGTTTGCTCGGGAAAAATTTGTCAGGTTCAATTGCCTTACGCTATATAAACTCAAATTTAACTGGCGGATATTCCGGAACTGGTTCACAAACTAAAGCAGGACAGGCATTTGCTTCAGACGTTTCTTTTTTCTATCATAAACCAATGGAGGTACAAAAGAAAAAAGCTGAACTTGGTGTAGGAATTAATATTTCAAATATTGGTTCAAAACTTTCTTATACTGAAGGTGCTGATAAAGATTTTTTACCATGTATGTTAAGATTAGGAACATCGTATAAAACTGAATTAGACGATTATAATAGTTTGCTCGGTGTTATTGAGTTAAGCAAATTGTTAGTTCCATCACCACCTATTTATTATAGTATAGGTGAAGTTGATGCAAATGGAGATACCATAAAAGATGGTTTGAAAATAAAATATGGCAAAGACCCAAACGTTGCTCCACCAGTTGGTATTTTTCAATCTTTTTGGGATGCTCCTGGAGTTGAATCAGACCCTTTAAATCCCGATGACCGCTCGCGTGGTAAAGAAGAATGGCGCGAAATTAACTGGTCGTTTGGTTTAGAATACTGGTATGCAAAACAATTTGCACTAAGAGCAGGTTATTTTCATGAAGATGCTACAAAGGGAAATCGAAAATTTTTTACAGTTGGTTTAGGACTAAAATTAAAAGTTTTTGCACTCGATTTTTCATATCTAATTCCTGTACATCAAAAAAATCCTTTAGAAAATACGTTACGTTTTACACTCACGTTCGATTTTGAAGGAATAAAAGGAAACGAAGCACCAAAAACAAAATAAAAAGTTCAAAAAAGTTTAAAAAAGTTCTATGTTCGTTGTTTTTCCGCTCAGGCGGGACATTTATTAGCATTTTCGCAAACAATAAATATAGAACAGTGAACAGTTGGCAGTAGGTAGTAAGCAGTAAGCAGTCGGCAGTGAACAATGAACGTAGAACAATGAACATTTTTGAACTTTTTGAACATAGAACAATGAACATTTTTAAACTTTTTTGAACATAGAACAATGAAATTCAGAATAGGACATGGTTTTGATGTTCATCGCCTCCAACAAGGCTTACCATTAATTTTAGGTGGTGTAAAAATACCTCATAGTAAAGGAATTGTAGCACATTCTGATGGTGATGTTTTAATTCATGCAATTTGCGATGCTCTTTTAGGTGCTGCAAATTTAGGCGATATTGGGATTCATTTTCCCGATAACTCAAGTGAATTTGAGGGAATAGATAGCCTAATTTTACTTTCGAAAACTGTTGAATTAATTAGCAATAAAGGATTTCAAATAAATAATATTGATTGTACTCTTTGCCTCGAGAAACCTAAAATATTTCCATATATTAATCGCATGAAAGAAGAAATTTCAAAGGCTTCTAAAATCCCGGTTGAAGATATTTCTATTAAGGCAACTACAAATGAGAAACTTGGGTATGTGGGAAGAGAAGAAGGCGTAAGTGCTTCTGCAGTTGCTTTACTTTTCTTAGAATAAGTTAATTTCTGACTTGAATTGGAAGTACAAACATTATATTCATTTTAACGGCTGTGCCATTCTGAATTGAAGGAATAAATTTAGCTTGTTTAATTAAATCTATAACAGCTTCGTCAATACCATAACCAACTTTTTTTAGGGCAATTACATTAATAGACGTACTATCGGGAAGTACGTCAAAACTAATATTCATTTCATCCATTATTAATTTTCCTTTTGTTGCTTCGGGCCATTTAATATTTTGATAAATATATTGCACAAGGGCTTGGTCGCCTCCAGGAAATTGGGCTTCCTGATTTATTTTAACCAGCTGGTTAACTTGTGCGAAGCATATAATATTTATTCCTAAAAATACTGCAATTAAAATCAATGACTTCATTATAAAATAAATTTTAAACTGATGTAATTATTTGCAAATATAGTATTTATGTAAATAAGTAGTAACTAATCTTGTCAAAGTTAATATAATTTTTCGTTTAACTTGCACCATATTTCTCGCAAAGTTTTAAGCTCGCAGAGTTAAAAAAATCATTTACCCCGAAGGATAATTATGTTGAATAGCCATTATGCAATAAAAATGGAATATCCAACGGGGTAAATGATTTTTTTCATTGCGTGCTAAAGCAGGTCAAATCTGAAAGAAACAATTATTCACAGTCCCGATGCTTCGAAGGCAAGCTATTGTGTGGTTTAACGTCATGGCAGGCTTGACCTGCCATGACGTTAAACCGTAAAAAAGCAATCCGATATCGGATTTTAGAAGTCCCGTTATAAAATTTACAAAATCGTTTTACATTATTATTAATAAATAAAATGTGTTCATTGTTAAAAAACTTATTTTAATAATCATTTTTTAAAAATTTTTAACAAAAAACATTATGATTTAAAATATATTGTTTATAAATTTGCATGTTTTCATAGTTTGTTAGTTTGTTTGGTTAGAAAGACGGTTTCCTCCCGGAAGCCGTCTTTTATTTTTAAAGTTAAAGCGTTGAGTATTACTATTATATTTTCTAAATCGTTTTAAATTGCTGTAAATCACCGAAATACGTTTGTCAACAAAAAACTAAAATTAATAAACGATTTTAGTCATTTTATAAAAATATATTAGGATTTACATTTTTAAAATATATATTTGCAAGGTTTTCATAGTTTGTTAGTTGTTTGGGTTAATGAAAGACGGTT
>MENF01000204.1:0-5214 GCA_001769035.1 Bacteroidetes bacterium GWA2_32_17 | reverse complement strand
TTTAAAATATATATTTGCAAGGTTTTCATAGTTTGTTAGTTGTTTGGGTTAATGAAAGACGGTTTCCTCCCGGAAGCCGTCTTTCTATTTTAAAAATAAGTGTATTCGAATATTGTTGTTTCCGATAAGTCCTCTTCTTTTATTAAATCGCCACTACTATTATATTCATACTTTTTAAAGTATTCAATTACTCCCATTGCATTTATTTTTTGCTCAACAATTGGCTTATTGTTTTCGTTATTTTCAATTTTATACAATGTGTGGTCGCCAAATAGCTGTTCTGTTATATTGCCCTTTTCGTCGTATTTAAATATTGCCCAATCAATTGTTTCACCCTTTGCATTAGAAATTACTCTTTTTGTCAAATTTTTATTGTCGTTGTAATAAAACTTTGTTTTTGAAGTAATTTCGGAATTATTGCGATTTACTTCATTTAAAATATTTCCTTCTTCATCAAATTCGTAATTAACTTGTTCTTTTATTGTGTCTTCTTCAGATAGTGTTTGATGTTCAATTATATTTCCATTATCGTTTAAAGTAATTTTTTCTTTTCCTTCAAATTCGTTCTCGTCACTTTTTTCTGTTACAGTAATAGTTTTACTGTTGTTATCGTACAAGTACGATTTTATTGTTTTTGAACCATCGGCAAATTCAACAATAATTTTATTTATTTTATTGTTTTCGTTATAATAAAAAGTAGTTTTTGTATTTAATTCATTGTTCTCTCCATAGTTTATTTCTTCTGAAATTAAACCATTATCGTTGTAATTTGTTATAATTCTCTCTTCTATTTTATTTTCTTCCAAATATGATTCTTTTATAATTTCTTTCCCCAAATTATTATACTCTCTATATTCTTTAACAAATTTTCCAGATTCGTCTTCGATAATTGATTTTATGCTTTTAATATTTTTCATTGCTTTATTTTTCAATATTTAAAGTTTTTGATTTATAATTTATTACTGCATTATGTTCTTCGAGAAAATTTCCGCCAATTATTCCAATAATAAGTTTGTTTGTAAATTGTTTATATAAACTATTTATATGCGATAAATCAATTAAAACAGCTTGATTTATTTCGAATGAATACTTACTTAAATAAAATTTATTAAATTTTACAACAACTGCATTAAGCGATTCTTTTGTGATTCCTGAAGATTGTATGTCTTTAATATTTATAAGTAATTCTGAGAATTGTTCACAATAATTTTTATCGAATGCAGATATTGAAGCTCCTGTATCAATTATTGAATATCCTTTAATCTTAAAATCAAATCTTGATTTTACTAATAAATGCAGCCCGCCCTGCTCAACTTGTAATGGAAAAATGGGTATTGAAATTTTCATTTTAAAAATTAAAATCTATTGTTTGAAATGTAGATAATGAGTCTGATGGAATAATATATGATTTTGCATGGTCCGAAATAATTATTTTTGTGTCAAGATTTTGTAAATCAGATTCAGTTATCATTTCTTTTTTGAGCATTTTGTTAGCAATAGCTTTAATAAAATCTTTAGAAGATTGAATTAACTCACCATTTTGGTCGAAACTGTATTTAAAATATTTGGGTTTCGGAATAATTGAGGCAAGGTATATTGCTTCGGACAGCGATAAGTTTAAAGGTTTTTTATTAAAATAAAATTCTGATGCTTCGGTTGCACCATAAATTTTTGGTCCCCATTCAATTATATTCAAATAAACTTCAAACATCCTATCTTTAGAGCATAATTGATGGTTTTCAATAAGCCAAACAATAATTATCTCTTCTAATTTTCGCGAAATAGTTTTATTGCGATTTAGAAAAACATTTTTAACAAGTTGCATTGTTAACGTGCTTCCACCACGTGCAAATTTTTTACGTTTTATATCCTCAGCTATTGACTGCTGTATAGATTCTATTAAAAATCCTCTATGATAATAAAAGCCACCATCTTCGGTACATAAAATTGCGTTTCGTAAAAAAGGTGAAATTTGATTTATTGGCGAAAATTCAGGATTACTTGCGCCAACTAAAAATGATTTTACTGGTTCGCCATTTTCAAATGCTGTATATTCAAACTCATTATTTATGTTCGAATAATTTGTGTTACCATATTGTAGTATCGAAAAATTATGTTTTTTTAATTCTGAATTAAATTCTAATGAGTCGGGTATCGAAAAATCGACAAAAAAGTTGAGGTTGTATGCTAATTCGCCTTTTGTTTTAATACCGTACAAAGTATGAAATAGACCTTCGGGTAGAGCATCGAATAATTCCTGTGAAGGGAAATAGTTTTTATTTATTATTAATGTTAATTGTTTGGTAGGACTTACATTATATTTTATATAAGGATTAAAATTTAATTTATTAATGCGAACAATTGTGCTGCTATCTAATTCAAAATAATTTTCACCAATATTAAAATTAAAATCAAAATTTAAATTGTTAAATGTTACATCAGTTTTAGAAATGGCAGGTTGGTTAATTTTTAAATTACTTAAATACGATTTTCCAATTAAGTTAATTTTATTGTTTGCAGAATATTGAATAAAACTAAAAAATGCAGTATCAAAGCTTATATCAGCATTATAACTTTGTGTTAATCCAGATAGCCGTTTATCTTTTTTTCCTAATTGTAAAATTTTTATTCCAACTGTTCTATAATCTGGTATTATTTCACTTACGATTCTAACTTCCGATTTGTATTTTCCGTCGTTTAATAAAAATACTCCTTTTAGCATATTATCAGTATATTCTAAAGTTGTGCAATTTGCTATAACAGAATCTTTTTTGTTTTTATATAAAAAAGTTAAATTAGAAATATTTATATTGTTAGGAATATGGTTAAACAAAGCATTAAAAATAATGTTACTTCGTTTGTAATAATTTACTTTTTTAATATTTATTGTATCTGTAAGGGTGTCGGTTTTGTTTTTAAACAAAAAACTGAAATTATCTGTAGAATCTTTAATGTTTATTTTTGTAGAAATGTTGTTAATGTTTAATGAGTTAATTTTAACATTTCCAATTAATAAATTCCAAAAATTTAAATTTGTACTTAAACTGTCAATATAAACAAGTGTATCGTTATTGTTTGGACTTAAGCATATTTTCGAAATTTCAATTGTCGTAATTCCATTTAATTTAGCGCTTTGAATTGAAACATAACCCTCATGATTTTTATTAAACGATTCAATTTTAGAATTTAAAAAATAATTGAAAATAGATTGTTTAAATATTAATGCAACAATTATAAATAAAATCAATGTAAATAATGTTACAATTGAATATTTCTGTATTTTGTTTTTTAATGAGCTCATTATATTCGGGAATTTGTAGAAAGATAATTATTTACATAATCATCAATAGCATCTTCTAAAGAAGCAAAAGGGATATTGTATCCAATAGATTTTAATTTTTCCATTTTTGCCTCGGTAAAATATTGGTATTTGTCGCGAATGTCAATTGGTGTGTCAATAAATTCAATGTTAGGATTAATGTTCATTGCTAAAAATGTTGAATTTGCCAAATCAATATAAGTTCTTGCTATACCAGTTCCCAAATTATAAATACCAGAATTTTTTCTGTTATTCATTAAAAAATATAATACGTTAACTACATCTTTAACATAAATAAAATCGCGTTTTTGTTCTCCGTCTTTATAATCTTGTTTGTGTGAGCGGAAAAGTTTTATTTTGCCTGTTGTTTTTATTTGATTAAAAGAATGAAAAATAACAGATGCCATGCGTCCTTTATGATATTCATTCGGTCCAAAAACATTAAAAAATTTTAATCCTGCCCAAAAATATGGTTTATCTTTTTGTTGCAAAGCCCAGATATCGAAATTGTTTTTCGATTCGCCATAGGGGTTTAATGGTTTAAGTTTGGGTATAATGTTTTCGTCGTCGTTATAGCCGTATTCTCCATTCCCATAAGTTGCAGCCGACGATGCATAAATTAAAGGTAACCCATATTCTACGCATGCTTTCCAAATATTTTTGGTGTAGTTAAAATTGAATTCATCAAAAATACTTTTATTAAATTCGGTTGTGTCGGTTCTTGCACCAATATGAAAAACAATTTGCACAAATTTGTGATTATTTTTTAGCCATGTAAAAAATTTAGTGCGTTGAATTTTTGCAGTAAATATTTTGTTTTCGAGATTTGATAGTTTTTCGATTTTTGTAAAATCATCAATTAAAACAATATCTTTAAAATGTTCATTGTTAAGCCGAGAAACTAAAACGCTTCCAATAAAACCCGCTGCTCCAGTAACTACTATCATAAAATAATTTTTACAAACTTACATAATATTAAAATTAATTTGGATATTTTAAAAAAATAAAACTTTTTAAATAATTTTTGCAATTAAGATTTTTTAATGATGTTTTATTTAATAGTTTTGAAAATATATGAACTTTTTATATTTTTACAGTTAATTATGAAAGAATCTTTTAAAACAGTAATAGATATTTCAAGCATTGTTGAATTTTTTAAAAATCAACCTATTATCCGTGCTTATATATTTGGCTCTTATGTAAGGGGCGATTATAGACTAGACAGTGATTTAGATGTATTAGTAGAATTAGAAAAAGGAACAGATTTATTTAAATTCATTAAAATAAAACAACAATTAGAAAAATTGCTTAATAAAACTGTTGATTTAATATCTTCAAATGGTTTATCTTCAAGAATAAAACCATATATTGATAAAGAAAAGGTCTTGATTTATGAGAAATAAAACAAGCGACAAAGAAAGACTCTTACATATTTTAGAAGCAATAAATAATATTGAGGAATTTACTGATGGAATTAGTTATAACTCTTATATTGACGATTTTAAGCTAAGACTTGCTCTTATAAAACTATTCGAAATAATTGGCGAAGCGTCAAACGGAATAACAGAAGATTTACAAAATAAATTTACAAATGTAGAGTGGTCTATCTTAAAGGGTATTCGAAATATCTTAGTACATGAATATTTTGGTATAGATTACGATGTTATTTGGGATTCTATAAAAAATAATATCCCTGAACTTAAAGAAAAAATAACTCAAATTATCAACGAACTAAAATAAGTAAACTTACAAAAAAAAGGATTTTTGATACTTAACTACTTAAATTTGTAAATTCTTGTTTCATGTGTTTATAATCTTATATGTGTCTGAAATTAAATTATTTAAATTCTATAATGTTTTGCCACAGATTACGCAGATTACACAGAAATTTTTCT
>MENF01000203.1 GCA_001769035.1 Bacteroidetes bacterium GWA2_32_17 | reverse complement strand
GACGCTTGCAGAAAATAAGAAATTTCAGATTTACAAGTTATTAATTATCAGTATTTTAGATTTTATTTTTTCGATTTTTACCGCACTAATGGCTATTTTTCGCCATGTTTTCTATCAGAAAAGTTCGCACCGCTTCTGGCTCCATTGCCATACAGGTAGTACAGTATCAGGGTCACAAGTCCAAAATTATGAAACACCTTGGCAGCAAAGATGCTGTAGAAGTTTCTGTACTTATTCAGAAAGCCAAAGAATGGATGAACAACCAAACGAGGGAATTTCATACTCACAACGTATCTACCGCAACATTCCCAAGTTAATAAAACAACAATTGTTGGTTGAGCAATATGCCTACAAAATAGCGGTGGAGAAATTTAAAGAACCGTTTTATTTTGTATTGTATGATGTGACTACGCTTTATTTTGAAACCTTTCAATCGGATAAATTGCGCATACCAGGCTTTTCAAAAGATATTATGGAAAGTCCCCTTGCTAAATGGGCAAAAAAATGGAAACTGCTACCGCACTAAATGTCAGAACTCAGGATAGGTGAAATATTTTTTCAAAAATATGACATTTTTATCAGCATAGGACTTGGGTCTTTTTCTTGCTCTTGGAACTTTGGATTTGAAATTTGGGGTGGGGCTTGGAACTTTTAATTTATTTGCGTATGGTGAGATATCAAGTTTTATTTTTAAGTCTGCTTTTTAATATTACCCTAAAATTGTGTAAATTCGGTATAAGATTAATATACAAATTAAAGATTAAATGTCATTCCCAAAGTAACATAGCTTATATCATAACCAAACTCGGTATATAAAGCGAATTTCTTAGATAAAAAGTAGTTAGCTCCAAAATATACATTTAATAATAATAAAGCTCCTCCATTATCAATAGAATTTGGATTATATGCACCGGTATAACTATAAAAACATTGTAACACTCCTGTTCCAATTCCTGCATAAGCATTTAATTCGGAAGTTTTTATTAGCTTTCCAAAATTATAATAATATCCTACTCTAAATGTTGCTGAAAGATATGTGCGATGTTCAGTGTAATAATATGTTTGATATTGATGTGAGGTTACTCCTTTATAAAATTTAGTAAAAAACCCAACAGCTCCACCTAAAGTTATAACTCCAGGACCAGCCTCTCTAAATCCATGGTCAAAAGCAAATTTTATTGCAGGTGTACCGCCCGAATAAAAACCATAGTAATTATTACTAGGACCCACTCCCAGACTTAAAAAGTTTGTTCCTTTAACCATTTCCTGTGCAGTTAAATTTATTGTTGTGCACATTATTACAACAAATAATAAAGTTAATTTATATTTCATTTTTTAATTTTAAAATTTTAGCAAAATTAATTTATTTTTTCTTACAAAATATTTTATTCTGTAATTTCCGATTTAAGTCGTTCAATTTGAGTTTGCTTATTTACTTCACGTAATTTATTTCCTGTTTCGGTAAAATACTGATGAATTGACAAAAATTTTACCTGCAATTTGTTCCAATCGTTAATAGAACCAATTAAATTTTGTTCGTGAAGTTCTTTATAAAGCATATTTGAAACCGGAATAAAATCGCTACGACCTAAATAATCGAGGTCGGCATCGCAAATAATATTTTGCAAAAGTGTTTTTGGTTCGGGAGGCAGTTTAGTTGCCATTATTATTTCATTAATTACTGTAATTTGTTCCGAAGAATAACCAAATTTTGGTAAAATGTCGGAAGCTATTTTAGTGCCAATTAATTCATGTCCATTTGTTTGAATTGATTGTCCCGAATCGTGAAATAAAGCTGCAGTTTTTAAAAGCAGCATTTCTTCATCTGTAATATTTTCACCGCGTCCTAAAATTTCAACCTGAATTCCAACATCAATAGTATGTTTAAGATTATGATAATAAAGGTATTTTGGTAATTCGCGTTCTAATTTGTCGAGCATAAACTCTTCTAAATCATCGAATTTTATTAGCTGGAATTTTATAGTGAATTTTTTGTTTGGCAATAGCCCGTTGTTATCTATCGAATACGTTGGTGTAAATCCTTTAACCTGATATAAATTAATATCTCCTACATATTTAACTGGTATTTTTCCGATATAATTGCATCTGAAATATTCCGAAACAAGTTCGCGTGTCATTTCCGAAATTATTATTTTTCCCGGTTCGCATGCCGATTCAATTCGGCTGGCAATATTAACTGTTTCGCCTTTAAGCTCGTACGAAATTTTCTTTTTGCCAATTTCAGCAGCTACAACCGGTCCTGTATGTATTCCCATTGAAATTTCCCAGATTTTATGTTTTTCGCCGAAAAGTTCTTTTTGAAATTCAATTAATTTATCTTGAACTTCAATTGCAGCTAAAATCATTTCAATCGGATTAGTTCTGTTTTTTTTTGGTATCCCGCCTGCACACATTAATGTGTCGCCAATTGAACTAATTTTTTTTATATTGTGTTTTTCAATTATTTCATCAAGAATTAAGAAAAAACTATCTAGCTCATCAATTAATAGTTCGGCATTATCTTCAGATGAAAGCTTTGAAAACCCTTTAATATCGGCGAAAAATACTGTTACCATTTTATAACGTAAACTTTTTTTATCAGCCGATTCGAAATTTATTTTAGAACTTAACTTTTCTGTTTTTTCACCCAATTCTCTGTTTTGCTCAATTAGCTCCAAGTTTCGGGTTAGTAATTCGCGATTTTCTTTTGTAATAGCCGAAAGGGATTTTTCAAGTTCTTGTATTTTAGCAATATATTCTAAATTATTCTCGCTCATTATAAAAAATTATCAACGCAAATTTACAAAAAAATAATGGTAACTAATCAGTGGCAAAGTTAATACGATATTTTGTTAAACTCTCACCTTATGTTCCGCAAAAATTATTCACGCAAAGACGCAATTCACCCCGTTAGATACCAATTTTTATTTTCATACCATTTTCTATAGGAATTATCTAACGGGGTAAACACAAAGTTTTAAGCTCGCAAATGGTTAAAAAAATCATTTATGATTTTTTTAACTCTGCGGGCTTATTCTTAGCGGTCGGAGTTTATCCCGAAGAATGAGGGACGCCTTTGCGTAACAACTTTTATGAATACTGAATAGTTACAAATAATGAAAAATTATAAAAATTTAACATTTATTATTTGGAATTAGTCTAAATAAGCATTATCTTTGTTCAAATAAAAAAATATGAAAAAGTTAATATTAATAACAACAACCTTTTTAATAATAATTTTATCGTCTTTTATAAGTAAAATAACAAAAAAAAATAATTTAAAAATGGAAACAATAACAATTTCAGAAACAAGTTTAGTGTATCCTTACACTTTACCTGAACTTGGCTATGCATTTGATGCATTAGAGCCATATATTGACAAAGCTACTATGGAAATTCATTTAACAAAGCATCATGCGGCTTATGTAAGTAACTTAAATGCTGCCATAAAAGAAACCGAGTATGAAAAAACTGCTTTAACAGAAATTTTTAAAAACATTAGCAAAGTGCCAACTGCTATACGAAATAATGGTGGCGGTCATTTTAATCATTCTCTTTTTTGGAAATGTTTATCACCTAAAGGCGGTGGCTTACCAAAAGGTAAATTAGCAGATGCAATAAACAAAGATTTTGATTCATTCGGGAAATTTAAAGAGGAATTTGAAAACGCAGCAAAAACTCGTTTTGGTAGTGGTTGGGCTTGGCTTTCGGTTGACGGAAACGGAAAACTCTTTGTTTCGTCAACAGCTAATCAAGATAACCCCTTGATGGATATAACAGAAAAACGAGGAACTCCAATTTTGTGTTTAGATGTTTGGGAACATGCATATTATTTAAAATATCAAAATCGTCGTCCCGATTACGTTTCGGCTTTTTGGTCGGTAGTAAATTGGCAAGAAGTTGAACGAAGATTTGAAGATGTTCGGTAGTTGTTTCTTTTTCATAGGTTAGTTTAAAGCACCTGCTTATAAAAGGGCAGGTGTTTTTTTATTTTTTCTTGGTTCGTATCTAATTTTTTTCTCTTGGTTCGTGTCTTCACGAACCAACAATAAAAAAGATTATAAATTTTTTAGCATAAGTTAATTTGAAACACGAACAGAATTGTTCCCATCATAATAAGTTGAGTATTGAGTTAGTGGACGTTCAGCATCGCCAGCTTGAACCGAACCGTCAATAAAAGAAAATTTTGAACCGCAACAGGGGCATTTTAAAAACAGTGTATTAATAGTATCGGGTAAAACCGCACATCTATCAGATGGTTTATATGTACAACAGCGGTCAAATGCAACAAATTCTGTTTGAGAAGCACGGTAAATTATTATTCCTGCAACTCCGCCAGTTACAAAAACGTTATTGCCAATTGTTTGTAATGTGCTAAATTCGGGGTCGCTTAAAAATATGGTAAAATTCACATAAACATTAGGTACCAGGTCTTCTTTTTTTTTGCAGCTATCCGAAAATAAAATAAAAGTGCTTGCAATAAAAAAAATATGTATTTTTGACAAAAGCATTGTTTATTTTGAAAGTTGGCACAAAAATAAAGGATTTTTCATTAATTCCAATTATCATATTAGTTGTTATGGTGTTTATTCCTTTTGTAAGTAACTCTCAACGACACTCTATTGACAGACCGCCTGAAAAAAAAATTCAAATTCATATACATTTAAAAACAATTTTCAAAAAGAATCCTCAAAATAAAGTTGATAGAAAAACGAAAAAAGAAGAACGAAAAAAACAAAGAAATGAAATAAAAACCGAAAAAAAATATTGGAAACACGTTGACAATTCTAAAGAAAAGGGAACTAACAGAAAGGTTGTTAAGCGAATGAAAAAGAACTTGAAAATTGCCAACAGGCATAACCATAATAAACATAACGAAACAAAAATTAAACGACTTTCACGAAAAAAGATTAAATTGCCGAAAATTTCGACTACTAAAATACATTGGCCATGGATGAAAAAACCACAAGAATAGTAACTTACGTAATTATATTTGTTGTAATTGCAATTATAAATATTGCTTTTCGTAAGAAAAAAAAAGCTATAGCAAACCAAACAAAAAGTCCACAGCCCGATATTCCTACTAAATATTCGGTACAGGACGGGAAAGAAATTTCCGAAATAAATTTATTTCCACCTATAAAATCAAAAAAAGAAATTGATGAAGCCAATAATTCAAATCTTTTTTCTTACGACGAAGAAACAATAAAAGAGCAAACAATTAAATCAGCTAAAAAAGAAAAGAATATTATTCCTAAAACAAAGTTAGTTAGCTCCTCAAAAATTAATAATATTTCAATAAAATTTACTCCCGAAGAATTAAAAAAAGCAATTATCTATTCTGAAATATTAAAACCACTTGAATTATAACCAAGTCCCAAGTTCCAAATCTCAAGAACCAAGTCCCATGTTCCAAATTTGGCACTTTGTATTTGGCACTTGGAATTTGAAGGATTAAGAAGTTAGAAGATAGATATTAGAGGTTAGATATTGGCACTTGGAATTTGGCACTTGGAATTTGAAATTTACCCGAACACTTTCAGTTCAATTAAATAATTTTTCATTTTGTTAGGAAATTCAAACAATTTGTTAGGAAACTATGACTTTGTTTTTTTTATATCTATAATTAATATTGTGTCAAGTTATTTGAAACAATGAAAAAATTATTTTTAAATAATTTTGTTATTTTTAAAATACATTTTTATATTTACCGTCTTGTTAAAAAGTGTTAAGCAATATAAATTAATGTATTAACTAAATAATAATCAAAAGATTATGTTAAAGAAGATTATTTTCATTTTAGCAGTTGTGAGCATTTCTACGAATGTTTTTGCTCAATCTGGAACTTTACAAGGTAAAGTTGTTGATGTTTCAAATGGCGAAGCAATTGCTTTTGCAAATGTGAGTATTGAGTCTAATGGTCAGATTATTACGGGTGGCATGACAGATTTTGACGGCAAGTTTGTTATTAAACCAATTCCTGCTGGAAATTACGATGTTAAAGCATCTTATGTGGGTTATCATACATTACAATATAAAGGAGTAAAAATAATGTCAGGCAAAATCACTTTTCAGGATTTTAAAATTTCAGCATCAACACAGGTATTAAGCGAAGTTGAGGTAAAAGAATATAAAATTCCTTTAATTTCAAAGGACCAAACCTCTACCGGAGGTTCGGTTACATCCGAAGAAATTGCCAAAATGCCCGGGCGTGATGCTGCTGCCGTTGCTTCAACTGTTGGTGGTGTTTACTCCGAAAAGGGCGAAATTGGGTCTGTCCGCGGTTCACGTTCCGAAGCAACTTCTTATTATATTGATGGTGTTAAAGTTCGTGGTTCTTCAAGTATGCCAAAATCGGCTACAGGTCAGGTTGAAGTTATTACCGGCGGTATTCCTGCAAAATATGGCGATGTTACAGGTGGTATCATTAGTGTTACTACAAAAGAACCTGCACGCGAAACTTATGGAGCTGTAGAATTAATAACATCAAAATTTTTAGACCCTTACAATTATAACCTAGCTGAATTTATGGTTACTGGTCCTTTATATTCTAAAAAAACTGTTGATGCTTACGACTCTACTAAAATAAAAAAGACAGTAATGGCAGGTTACTTTTTATCTGCAAGTTATAATTACGTAGCAGATGATGCCCCTTCGGCTATTGGCTGGTGGAAAGCAAAAGATGGTGTTGTTGACCAGCTGCTTACCACACCCTATCGAAGAGACGAAGAAGGTTTCGGAGCTTTGTTAAACACCGAATTTCTTGGTTCAGAAAACTTTGAAAAAGTAAAAACCCAAAGCGATGCCCAAAGCAAACAAATGATGCTCACCGGAAAAATTGATTTTAAGCCATCACGAAATGTAAATATTACCGTTGGCGGCACATTCGACTATAAAAAATACAGAGACGTTGATTATGCAAACTCTTTATTTAATTCAAATAATAATGGCGAGGTAATTAATCGTACAATACGCGGCTATGCACGCATTACACAAAAATTTCAAAGCGCCGACGAAAAAGAAAACGCAACAGCTCTTATTAAAAATGCTTTTTATCAGATTCAGTTCGATTATACTAAGTCTAATCAAACTGTACAAGACCCATATAATAAAGGTGACCTTTTTAAATATGGTTATGTTGGAAAATTTACTACTACTAAAATAAAATCTTATGAAAGAACAGATACAGTACCTGGCTATTCTTCCGGTGTTTGGAATCATAATGGTTTTGCCGATTTATACTATGCTTTTGAACCATCAGACATAAACCCCGACTTAGCTGCCTACACTTCAGCATATTATAGCTTATATCCACAATTCAGTAGTTTTTATAATAATAAGGAAAATGTTCAGGCTGGCAAGGGGTTGCTTAATGGCGAAAACCCTGACCCTACTTATACTACCAGTGGTACTATATTAAATGCAGGTGGAACTTTATTTAATAGCCCTGGTACTTTTTATAATGGCAACTCAAAAACCGACAACTCTCAATACAGAGTTTCTGCATCCGGCTCTGCCGATATTAAAGGTCACGAAATTTCTCTTGGTTTTGAATTTGAACAACGCGACGACCGTTATTTTGGAGTTAATCCTGCCGGTTTGTGGTCTTATGGAAGGCAATACACAAATAAACATATTAACGAATTGGACACAAAAAATCCACACCCCATTTATGATGCCAATGGTGTTTTTCAGGATACTATCTGGTACGACAGGTTATATACAAATATTCAAACACAATTCGACATAAAGCTTCGTGAAGCATTAGGGATGTCAAAAACCGGGTTAAACTGGATTGATTTTGATTCGTATGACCCGTCAATTTTTTCAATTGATTTTTTTAGTGCCGACGAACTTTTAAATACTGGCAGATACGGTTTGGTTAGCTACTATGGTTTTGATGCACATGGTAACAAATTAAAATCAAAACCTTCATTAAATGATTTTTTAACTGCAACCGACGAAAATGGAACTATGAAATTTGAAGTCCCATCATTTCAACCTATTTATGGTGCAGCTTATATTCAGGATAAGTTTGCATTTAACGACCTTGTTTTTAACGTAGGCATTCGTATTGACCGTTTTGATGCAAATCAAATGGTATTAAAAGACCCATATTGTTTATTCGAAACTGTAAAAGCAAGCGAAGTTCCTGCTTCGCTTGGAACCCGTCCTGGCAATATTTCACCGGATGCAATTGTTTACACCGATGATGTTGATAATCCATCTGTTATTAAAGGATACAGAGAAGGGACTTCTCCCGAAAGTGTAAAATGGTTCGATGCCAACGGTACACAGATAAACGACCCAACTTTAATAGAAGGTAGCGGCAAAATGAACCCATATTTAGTTAAGCCAGATAAAGTTTTGAGAATAGGTGGCTTTAAAGATTATGAGCCACAAATTAATGTAATGCCCCGTATTGCTTTTTCGTTTCCTATTTCTGATGTTGCATTATTTTTTGCACATTATGATATTCTTACAAAACGCCCAACTAATTATGGACGTATGAACCCTGTACAATATTATTTTATAGACTCAAAAGCTGCCGACCCATTAAATAACCCTGATTTAAAAACAGAAAAAACTATTGATTATGAATTAGGATTTCAGCAAAAATTAAATAATACTTCATCATTAAAATTATCTGCTTTTTATCGCAAAATGAAAGATAATATTCAGGTTCAATATATGTTTGGAGCTTATCCTGTTAAATATATGACCTATACAAATATTGACTTCGGTACAGTAAAAGGGTTAACAGTTGGCTACGATTTGCGCCGTACAGGAAATGTTACTTTACGTTTAAATTATACTTTACAATTTGCCAACGGTACCGGCTCTAATGCCGAAACAAGCAAAGCACTTATTGAAGCTAACCAACCAAATTTAAGAACCACAATTCCTTTAGACTTTGACCAACGCCATGCTATAGTTGGTAATTTAGACTATCGTTTTGCAAGTGGCAGGGCTTATACCGGACCTAAAGTTGCAGGAAAAGATATTTTACAAAATACAGGTGCAAACTTTACATTTAATTATGGTACAGGTTCGCCATATAGTAAAAAAGATATTAATACAACATATTTAATTGGTTCGTTAAATGGCTCCAGAAAACCTTCGCGTTTTACAATTAATTTAAGAATCGACAGGGATATTGAATTAAGCTATGGTAAAGGTGCTACTGCCGAAGACAAGAAAAAAGCTGCTTTAAATGTTTATTTAGAAATAAATAATCTTTTAAACAGCAAGTCAGTAATAAATGTATATCAAACAACAGGCAACGCCGATGATGATGGCTTTTTAACAAATGCTTCTAAACAAAGTGACATTAATTCTCAGAACAGCCCCGAAGCATACCGAAACTATTATTCGATGTATATTAATAATCCCGATAACTATTCTTATGCAAGAACAATTCATTTAGGAATACAATTAAATTTTTAATTTGAAAAAAATAATTAATTGAATTAAGCAGTAAACATAGAACAATGAACATAGAACAATGAACATAGAACAATGAACATATTGATGTGAGTTTAATAAAAAAATAAGATATATGAATACAATTAAATTAAACCAGCCACTTGCAATTGCAGTACTTGCAATAATGCTTGTACAACCTGTTTTTGCTCGTAAATTAGAAACCGAGAAAAGCACAAATGCAGGAACAAAAAGTATTAATGCTTCAGGATGTGTTACACCTTCAGCCCGTTCCGAAATGGCTCTTAACAATGTCAGAGCATTAATATATACCGGTGGCGATATGTGGTGGGATTTGCAAAATAATCCTAAATATGAGATTCCAAAAGGTTCCGGAAAAACATCATTGTTTTGCGGAGCTATCTGGATTGGCGGTACCGATGTTAATGGTCAGTTACGTGTTGCAGGTGCAAGATATCGTACTGGTCAGGACTATTTTACTGGTCCGCTTATTTCTAATCAGGGAACAACATCTCCCGAAGAATGTGTAAAATATGATAAACATTTTAAAATTACACGTAACGAAGTTGCCGAATTCCGCTCATGGTGGCGTGCAAAACAAGAGGGAAATACCGAGTTGTTAACCACACAATTTAAAGATTACAATGGACCTCCTACTGGCATAACTAACTATCCGGGTAATAATCCAAACCCCGATTACGAACACAATTTAGCCCCTTATCATGACGAAAATGAAGATGGAATTTATAACCCCGATGACGGCGACTATCCTTATTACGATTTAGATAAATCTGAAGTTTGCGGTACATCACGCGATAAACGTGTTCCACGATTATATGGCGATGAAACTTTATGGTGGGTTTACAACGACAGAGGAAATATCCATACCGAATCGGATGGTAAAGAAATTGGTATGGAAATCCGTTCTCAGTATTTTGCCTTTGCTACAAACGATGAATTAAATAATATGACATTCGGTAACTATGCACTTATTAACCGCTCTACTTACACTTTGCAGGATTGTTACTTTGGTGTTTGGACAGATGGTGATTTAGGTTTCTATAAAGACGATTATGTTGGAACTGATGTTACACGTGGATTAGGTTATATTTATAATGCAGATGCAGATGATGGAGATGGCAGTGGACATACTTATGGATCACAACCACCTGCTGTTGGGGTTGACTTTTTTGAAGGACCATATATGGATGCATATATTGTAAATGGTGATACTGTTGACAGAGGAAGTGCATGGAACACATTAACTAATCCCCCTACACTTGACAATAATAGTCCCTACATTCATAATGGTTGTATTAATGGTTTAAATTTTGGCGATGGTGTTATAAATAATGAACGTTGGGGAATGAGGAGATTTATGTATCACAGGAATTCTGGAGCTTTTTATGGAGACCCTGAAACTGCTGTAGAATATTATAATTATTTAATAGGAAAATGGAGAAATGGTACATGGGCAACTTATGGAGGAACTGGTTATGATGGTACAATTCCTTCTAATTTTATGTTTCCCGATCTTACCGACCCAAGTGGTTGGGGAACAAGTATTACACAGCCACAATGGAATTGTGTAAAATCAAATATACCACAAGACGATTTAAGAATTATTCAATCGGCTGGTCCATTTACACTTACTCCCGGTATGACTAATGATATTACTGTTGGTATGGTTTGGGCAAGAGCAACTTCTGGTGGTTCCGGGGTGGATATGTCAGCTAGTAGTGGGACAACAGGTTCTGTTGGCGAATTAAAAAGAGCCGATGATAAAGCACAACGCTTATTTGACGTTTGTTTTAGAATTGTTGACGGACCTAATGCTCCCGACTTAGATATTATTGAACTTGATAAAGAATTAATTTTTCATATTTCTAATGCACAAGGTTCAAATAATTATCAAAACACACCCGAAGATTATAAAGAATTAGACCCGTTTATTGTTTGTCCTACTAATGATCCTACCTGCGATAATTATTTTACTTTTCAGGGTTATCAGGTATTCCAGTTAAAAGATGAAAGTTCTTCAGTTACAGATATTGAAAATGCTGATAAAGCCAGGCTTGTTTTCCAGTGCGATATAAAGGACACTGTTTCAAGAATAATAAACTTTGAGTTTGATAACCAACTTGGAGTTTCGGTTCCTGTACTTAAAGTTGAAGGGGCAAATACAGGAATACAACATTCATTCACTCTTACCGAAGATGCATTTGCTGCCGGTGATAAACGTCTTGTTAATCATAAAACTTATTATTATATTGCAATTTCTTATGGATATAATAATTACAAAGCTTATAATCCAGAAGACCCTATGGCTCTTGATGGACAAAAGAAACCATATTTACCAAGCCGTAGCGGAGTGTCGGGAGCTATTGCAACTTATTCGGCAATTCCACATATTTCATCACCTGCCGATAATGGAACAATATTAAATTCACAATTTGGTGATGGTCCAAAAATTACTCAAATTGAAGGACACGGTAATGGTAATAATGCATTACGAATTACTCAAAATACTATTAATAAAATAATGGCTGGCTCACCATGGAAAGCTGATAGTACTGAATATGAAAATGGATATGGACCTGTTAAAATTAAAGTAATTGACCCATTAAATGTTCCAGCTAAAGAATTTGGGTTAAAATTTAATGATACTACTGTATCAGTAGGAACAGATAATTATATAGATTCTTCTAAATGGTTGGCTTATACAATCCCGGCATTAGTAAAAGAAGACACCATTAAATCTGATTCATGGATAAGTTACTTAAATGAACAAATAATTCCGGCTTGGGGTATATCAATTACTATTCAACAAGTACCATGGCCGTTAAAAGATGATCCATCTTCATTCCAAAATGGATATATATCATCTTCGGTAACTTGGGCAGACCCTAATAAAATCTGGGCAACATTTATTCCCGACCAGGATGGTTGTGGTTTTCCAAACTGGATTAGAGCAGGAATTTCTTTTGATCCAATAAACACATCGTGTAACGATATTAATGGAGCCGGAGGAATAGCAACCGATAAAGACCAGTATTACGAAAAAATTATAAATGGAACTTGGGGTCCTTATGCACTTTGTATGGAAGATTATTCGTCTTTATATTATGGAGTAGCATTTTATTTAGCCCATCAATCAATGTCAGCAAATGAAAAAAGATTATCAAGTATTCATGTTGTAATAACAAAAGATAAAACTAAATGGTCGCGTTGCCCGGTAATTGAAATGGCAGAATATGGCTCTGCATTTGCACTTGGTTTAAGCGAAGGTGGACAATTTAAATTTGGAATCCGCAGACATACTTCTGTTGATAAAAATGGAAGCTCCGCTAATGTGGGTGACAGCACTAATATTAATTCTTCGAATTACATTTCTTCTCAAGGTATGGGTTGGTTCCCTGGTTACGCAATTGATTTAGAAACAGGCGAACGTTTAAACATAGTTTTTGGCGAAGATTCTCATTATCCGGGACAAAATGGTGCCGATATGCTCTGGAACCCAACAAATAATTACGCTAGTGTATTGTGGTTTCAAACTGGTGGTACAAGTGGTGACCTTTACCTTGGTGGAAAACATGTTATTTATGTGTTCGGTCACAATGGAGATACTACTACAACATCCAATGCGTCTAAATATATGCCTGCTTATGATGAAGGAAAATGGCTGCATGATAAACTAACAGCAATTACTTCTGAATCTGGATTAACAAATAAAAATAATAAAAAGAAATTATGGCATAATGCTATGTGGGTTACATATCCAACGCTTTCCCAGGAAGTAGTAATGCAAACTAATCCAACCGACCCATATTACTTTATAACATCGGATGTTACTTTTAACATTAGTATTGCAAATCCATATCAGCAATCTGTTGGCGATTGGGCAGTAGATTCTGTTAATGTAAAAAATGACAATTTGCCTCTTTATAAATTCTCACTTAAGGATTTAGTACCTGTTAAAAACGATAATTTAACAGCAAAAGATGCTTTAGATTTAATAAGAGTTGTTCCTAATCCATATTACGGTTATTGTAGTTACGAGAAATCACAACTCGATTATAAAGCAAAAATCACTAATTTGCCACAAACATGTACAATAAGTATTTATAACATTAGCGGAACACTAATTCGCCGTTTCAAAAAAGACAGCCCACTTTCATATCAAGATTGGGATTTGAAAAACGAATATGGAATTACAATTGCCAGCGGTGTTTATATTTTTCATATTGATGCACCAGGAATTGGCGAAAAAATTGTAAAATGGTTTGGTGCTTTACGACCATTAGATTTGAATAGTTTTTAATAAAAAGAGTTTCGAGTTTAACTACGAACCACAAGGCAAAAAGTAGACACGAATTGCACTAATTAAAGAATTAACAATGAACAGGAATGTATTAAGTATTAAGTACAAAGTATTATGAAAGCAAACATTGAAATAAATAGAAATTAATTGTAAAAACAGAAATATTAAAATGGTAATTAATCTATTAAAAGCTAAAATCCCTCTCCTTTGGAGAGGGATTTAGGGTGAGGTAACAATAAACTTTTTGAACTTTTTTGAACATAGAACAATGAACATTTTTGAACTTTTTGAACTTTTTTAAACAATAAATTAAAAAATATAAATAGATGAAAAAATCAAAATTTTTAACAATCGTTATAGTAACAACATTGTTATTTACAAACATAAGTTTTGCAGGAAACGAACAGCGTGCCGGTCAGGCTGGTGCTACTGAATTGCTGATAAACCCTTGGGCAAGAAGCTCTGGCTGGGGTGGAGCAAATACAAGTGGCGTTCGCGGACTCGAAGCAATAAATTTGAATGTTGCGGGAACTGCATTTACAAAAAAAACTGAGCTTATATTTTGTCACACCAATTGGCTGGCTGGCACCGGAATAAACATGAATGCCTTTGGTTTATCACAAAAAGTTGGCGAAAGCGGAGTATTTAGCCTTTCTTTTATGAATATTAATGTTGGCGACATTGAAATTACTACAGTTGAATTACCCGAAGGTGGAATAGGCACTTATCGCCCTACATTAACCAATATTTCGCTTGCTTATGCAAAAGAATTTTCAAACAGCATTTATGGAGGTTTAGTTGTGAAAATAATTAATGAGAAAACTGCCGATATTTCAGCATCAGGCGTCGCTTTCGATGCAGGTATTCAATACTTAACAGGATTAGGAAAAAACAAATTAGGAAAAAAAATTCACGATAATTTACATTTCGGAATTTCAATGCGTAACTGGGGACCAACAATGAGGTTTAGAGGCGATGGACTTTCATTCAGAGGAACTGTTCCACCAGACGATATTGTTATGACAGTTGAGCAACGTTCTGCTGAATTTGAAATACCCGTTTTAATGACAATAGGAGCTATGTACGATTTGTATTTAGCACAAAAAGTTGATACCGTTGCCGATAAAATTAAAAGCGACCATAGAATTAGCATAGCAGGTAACTTTACATCAAACTCTTTTACTAATGACCAATTACATGCCGGTATAGAGTATTCTTTTAAAGAAATTATAATGCTCCGAGGTGGCTATGTTTACGAAAAAGGCATTGGCAGCTACGATACCCGTGCAACTGCTTTTACTGGTCCAACAGTTGGAGTATCAGTTCAAATACCTTTAAGCAAAGAGAAAGGCTCAACATTTTCTATTGATTATTCGTATCGCGATACAAATCCATTTAACGGAGTTCATTCAATAGGAGCAAAAATTACACTTTAATAAAATTAAAGAACTAAGCTTGAACATTGTTAATTGTTTGTTTGACATTGAACATTTATTTTCAAAAGAACAACCAATGACAAATGCTCAATTTACAATGAACAATAAAAAAAAGAACATCTCCTGAACATTGTTAATTGTTTGTTTGACATTGAACATTTATTTTCAAAAGAACAACCAATGACAAATGCTCAATTTACAATGAACAATAAAAAAGAGAACATATCCTTAACATTGTTAGTTGTTTGTTTGACATTGAACATTTATTTTTAAAAGAACAACCAATGAATCAAGTGAATAAAAAAAATGCGTAACATCACTTATAATAATTATTACTGGGGTTAAAATTATTTTGATGTGCTAGAAATATTTTCAGACCTTTGTAAGATGATAAACAAAAGTCAAGAAAAACACAGCATAGATATCCA
>MENF01000202.1 GCA_001769035.1 Bacteroidetes bacterium GWA2_32_17 | reverse complement strand
AGTATTAAGCGAAAGCGTAGAAAGTAAAACAGCTAAGATAGATACCATGCAGTCAAAACAAACAAAATCCTCATCTGTTGTAAGCGATTCGTTAACAAGTGCAAAAGCCACCATAGATAGTATTAAAGCTCAGACAATAATTGCCGATACCATAAAAACAGCCCAGCTAAATACCGACAGCATACAAGTAGAAAAGGCAAAAGCCGAAGCAGTTAGTATAGGCGGTGCCGTTAATCTGGCAAACGAAAAACTTGCCGTTGTTGGTAATACAGGTATTTATGGCGAATTTAATGTTACAGGCAACATTAAAACAGCAGGGAGTTTAACTTTTGCAGGAGATAAAGTAATATCATATCAACCAACAACCGGTGGTTTTGGTAACTATTGTTTTGGTACGGGACCTCCACCACCACCAGCTGATCCATGTTTCTTTCCAAATACAAATAATTTAATTGTTCAAGGAACGTTCTACTCGTGGGGGCATAGAAATTGGGATTCACAACAACCAATTACAGTAATGCAAATGGGTTTTGACGGTGCAAATGGAATTATAGACCTTGCTGGAACAAATTCAGATGGAGGACCAGGTCTTTTAATAAATTACTATTGTGGAAAAAAAGTTTATATAAATACAGGAGAACATGGTGGCGATATTCAATTAACAGGTGGTTTGGGAAAAGTAGGAATTGGAATTACTCCAGAGTCAGCAGGTCCAAAATTAGATATAAATGGTGATATTAAGATAAGGACTTTAAATACACCGTTAAACAATTATAATGTACTAGTTGCCGATGATAACGGGTTAGTTGGTAAAAAAACAATTACCGAAATAGGAGATGGATTAGGAAATCATACAGCAACTCAAAATATTATTTTGGGCGATAAATGGCTGACTGCTTCAACAACCGAAAATAATGGATTACACCTTAGTCCTAATGGCAATCTTACAATGATTATTGGCGGTAACAACAGCTTTGAAATAAAAGGCGGAAATGAAATACCATGGCGAAGAGGAATTGGTATTCCGGACGAAGCTGTAAGCGGGCAATTTAATTTTTATTTAAACTCATGGCAAACTGATGCAGCATTTAATTTTAACAGTCATACTCCGGCATATAATACAACACCTGAAGATCCAAGCACCGAAGTACCGGCAGTAACAACTAATCTTTTTACAATTTTAAAAAATGGCAAAGTTGGGATTGGAACAGATGATCCTCATGAAAAATTAGATATTGATGGAAATTTGAGGGTAAGAAATGGAGATATTTATCTAAAGTTATCTGGAAGTATATATCATGGCCTTGGTTGGTATGGAACTGCAAGTGAAAACTATGGCAAAGGACTTTTTGCAGGAAAAGATATTAACGGTCCGGTGCTTTATGGATACAACGGTGGAGCTCTTGGTTCAAGACAATCAGGAACTGAAACCATAGCATTACAATGGTTCCCAAATGGCAATATCGGCATTAGCGAACTTAATCCTACTGCAAAACTTCATATAACTGCTTCTGGTTCTGATGGTTTAATTGTAAGCACAACTGGCACTAATGATTGCTTTAAAGGAGTAGTAAATGACACTGGCACAAAAGCAATCTCAATATATAATGGTTCAAATTTAAACTTTTTGGTTAAAGGCAATGGTAAAGTTTGGGCAAGAGAAGTTAATGTACTTTTAACTGCGCCATTAGGCGATTTTGTTTTTGCTCCCGATTATATGCTTATGACCATTTATGAACTCGAAAATTATATAAAACAGGAGCATCATTTTCCGAAGATGCCTTCTGCAAAAGAAGTCAAAGAGAAAGGAATGAATGTTGGCGAATTTCAGAATTTACTTTTACAGCAAACCGAAGAACAAGCCCTTTACATTATAAGTATGCAAAAGCAAATTGACTATTTGAAGAAAGAAATTAAGGAATTTTCGTTGTATATAATTCAGCTCGAAAAAAGAATTAATGAGTTAGAAAAAAAATAAAAATATAAGCCATGAAAAATAAAACTATAATATTTTGTTACTGTTCGGGTGTACGTCATGGCGGATTTAATCCGCCATCTCATTCATGTAAAGTAGAAGCAAACTATAAGGAGATTGCGGGTCAAGCCCGCAATAACGAACAAAATAACTCATTGACTTATATCCTAACAATAACACTATTTTTTGGTTTTCTTATATTTTTGGCAATACCAAATTGCTTTTCGCAAGCTATAATGTATGGTTACGATGAAAATGGTAACAGAACAAGCCGTACTATTTATTTGGGTACTAAATTATTTCAGGATTCTGATTCTGCTACTGTAACCGACACTGTTAGTTATGTTTTGGCAGTTCCCACCGATGTAAAAGGTAAGCCCATTGAAACAAAAATTGCCAACAGCAAAGTATTAATATACCCTAACCCTGTAAAATACGATTTACTTGTCGAAATAAATGATGTTTCTGATAACAAAGCTGATATTATTATAAGCGATGAATTTGGTAAAATAATAAATAAAATTATTGTTACAGCAAATAGCAGTAAAATTGACTTTAGCCAAAAAGCCAATGGTATTTATTTTATAAAAATCACTATTGCACATAAATCAGAATCGTGGAAAATAATAAAAGAATAATTTATGAAAACAATAATATATAGGGGACTTCTAATCCCGCCTAATGCGGGACATGCTCGTCATGCTGTTTATAAATTTTACCCACCTGACAGGTTTTTCAGACCTGTCAGGTCAGTAAAATTTTACTCACAAACCGAAGCAAGTATTGAGATTGCTTCGGTCAATCCCTTCGACAAGCTCAGGGCATCGCCTTCCCTCGCAATGATGCTATTGAAATTTTTAAAACCCACATTTAGTATATTAATTTTATTATTGCTGCCCATTTTTTTAAAGGCACAAACACCTATTACTAATGTTAGTTTTAATTTAAATATTCCAGAAACATCTGATAATATTTATAAAGCACGCGATTACGTTAAATTAAGCAATGGGTTTACAACTACAGGGCAAAATTTTAAAGCTCAGATTGATGAAAGTTTAGTTTATCCTGTTAACTATGTAACGGCTCCCACAAATCCTTCGGCTTATAATATTGACGAGAATTTGCTTGTTGGTGCAATACCGGGGCAAATTAATGTAAGCCAAAGCGGTGGTGCTGTTTATAACATCCCTATTGATTTGCCAACCGGAACTGCCGGGGTTCAACCACAATTATCACTCGTTTACAATAGTCAGGGCAATAAAGGACTTTTAGGGTGGAAATGGGATTTAGCAGGTATTTCTGCAATTACAAGAACCGGACAAAACATTTATTTTGATAACAATACTAACTATATAGTTAATAGCCCCGATTATACTTCTGGTAATTCTTTTGATGATAGATTTAATTTAGATGGGAATAGATTGGTACTGTATAGTGGCAACTATGGTGAATTGAACTCTACTTATAAAAAAGAAAATGACGATTTAAGTATTATAAAGTACTTAGGAAAAGATGCTGGATTTCTTGTTACTACTAAAGATGGTATTAAAATATATTATGGCAATACAGCTGATTCAAGGTTGTTACCAGTTTACAATAATTACACAGGGCATAATATAGTACCTGTTGCATGGAAAATAAATAAAATAGAAGACAGGTTTGGTAATTATATGACCTATACATACACAAATACAAATGGTGAAAGTGTTATTTCTGAAGTTGATTACACTGGAAATACCAATGCAAATTTAAGTTGTTATAATAAAATTAAATTTTATTATCAGAATAAAATAAATGATAAAAGTTTATATTATATATATGGTACCAAAGTGGTATCAGAAAAGATTTTGAGAAAAATATGTGTCGAAAGCAGCAATACACTTATTAATACTTACGAATTTGAATATGCTGAAGAATTTTATACTAAATTAGTAAAAATTAATAAAAGTGGAATAAATGGAGAAAAACTAAACCCCACAGTAATATACTATGGTGCTGGTGCTGAATCTGATTTAAAAATAGATGTAAGTAAAGAACAATTTCAATATTCCCCGCTTGATGCTTCTACTTTAGAATATTTTCCTACTGATTTTAATGGAGACGGTTATACCGATTTGGTTGGACTTGAATTCTATTACGCAACCCATAACGATATTCCACAACGTAAGATTTATACACAAATGTCTTTAAAGCAAAACACTAAAGATAGTTGGAATGGTTTAAATTGGGTATCTACAATTCCACTTAGCGGTTTTGAAATAAATTTAAAAGAAGGAACACTGCCTAATTCTTTAGGTTTTAGTAAAGCCGATTTTAATGGCGATGGTATAGAAGATTTATTGACATATAAAACTCTATTAGAAGCTGATCCATACTCAAGCCCTGGTTCAGTAAATCAAAAAATAAACGAAGTAAAAATATTATTAGGGGGCAAAATAAATCCTTATAGTCAAAGCATTACATATAATAATGCTTTTGAACCTATAAATGAAGGAGCATATTTTGGAGTTCATTATCGCTCTAAGTTAGTTACTGGTGATTTCGATGGTGATGGAAATACAGATTTTATTGTGTTAGAATATGCAAAAATGCGTAACCCTAATAATACTTCATCTTATTATTCTTCTAAAATTTTGTTTTATTCACCATCAAAAATTAATCCAAGAACTATAATTTATACACCATACCCAACCACAACAAATGATTGTATTGAAAATTTATTTTATAATAATGAATTAAAAGATTTGAATGTTTCTGATATTAATGGTAATAAAAAAAATGAAATAATATATACTTTTGTTTACGACCCAACAACAATTGGAATTCGTGCCTTTGAATTAAATGACGCAGGAAATGCGTTTAATTTAATTCTGGATGAACACAGTTTCATTAGTTTCGAAAATTTTCAGACTGCAGATATGAATAACGATGGTTATACCGACATTATTTCAAATCAGCCTTTTAATACAGGTGACCCTGTTGAACATAGAATTTATTATTCTAATGGTTATAATATAAACTTTGGGACATTTAATTCAATTACAACTGTAAAATTTGGATTTAATGATGCTGGTAATCCTGATGCTAATGAGAATTTAATGTTTATCGGTGATGGTAATGGTGATGGTTATTTAGATATAATTAATCCTATTTCACATAATATATTAGCAAATCTTATACAAGGAAGAAACTCATCAGGTAGTCTTTTTAAATTACAAAAAGCAGGCATACTTGAACCTTCATATTCTACAATAACACGTGCCAGTTTTATTCCCGGCGATTTTAATGGCGATGGTAAATTAGATTTTCTTTATCCAAGAGATGGAATATATGGGTTGCAATATAGGATAGCTTATATAAATTCATATAAAAGCGATATGTATGTAAATAATATTAAAGATGGTTTTGCAAACGAAATAAATATATATAACATGCCATTAACCAATGATAGTATTTATTTTCAATCGGCAACCAATAATGAATTTAATGTAGCTCCAATTTTTTGCACATACAGAATTCAACAAAATAATAATAACTTTTATGGTAATAGTATAATTTATAAATATGAAGACGGAGTTTACTTTAAAGAACGAAAAAGTTTTGGAGGGTTTAAGTATTCATCTTCACACAATTTTAAAAACAATATTATTACAGAAACTACCTACTCTAAAGATTTTGGGAATAGTTATTTGGGTTTACTCCCAATTATCAGTACTTCAAAATTATTTACAAATAATCAGCAATTAAATTCTTCATCTTACATTTACGCGTTTCATGGTGGTATAAGTGATAAAGCATATAGAATTTCTATTTCTGAAATTACAGAATATAATTCTCTAAATAAAGTACTTAAGCGTTCTATTAGAGTTGTGAATGCAGATGAAAATCTTGAAAACGAAACAACTGATGTTGGCTTGACTGATGATGAAGTAAGTTTTGATATTGTTCAGGCAACATCAACTTCAGATTATACATATAGCACAGCGGGTTTAACCATACCTCATAAGTTAGAAACATCTTCAGCAACTACTACATATACAGGGCAAGTTCCATATACTTCAACCGAGAGTTTTACTTATCATCCATCAACAGGTGCTCTTTTTACACGTATTAAAAATGGTGTTACTTCAACAATAGCTCTTTCGGATTATAACTTGTTTGGCTTACCTTTAAAAACAACTGTAACTTCGCCAAATTTATTAACTAAAACAGAACATTTTGAATATGACAATACCGGAAGATTTGTTACAAAAATAATAAACCCTGCCAGTTATGAATCAACCGCTACTTACGACCAGGTTCTGGGAGTAGTTAAAACTAAAACTGATATAAATAATCATACAACAAAATTTGAATACAATAATTTTGGTAATTTAATTAAAACTATTGCTCCAAATGGTGTAGAAACACTAAATTCGATTAATTGGAATGATAACACCGACATTCCTGATGCTCTGTATTATACTTATTCTGTTTCAAAATATTCAAACATCGTTATTTCCCCTTATGTTAAAAAGTATTTTGATAAATTAGCAAGAGAAGTAGCTACAGAAACAACAGATATTGACGATAATGTTTTATATACTTATACCAAATACAATAATAAAGGACAGGTAATAGAAAAGTGGAATCCATATTTTAGTACAGAAACTAATCCATTAAAAACATTCTACTCCTATTATCCTGATGATGGCAGAGTAAATAATGTTACCGAAATTAACGGCTCTTTTACTCATTATGATTATAACGATAGCGAAAGAAAGACTACGGTTTCTAATAGTGGTACACAACAATCTAAAGCAACCACTACTAATGCAATGGGTCAAACTATTTCTGTTTTAGACCAAACAGGTGATAATGTTGCCATTACTTATGATTATTATAGTCATGGTCAACCAAAATCAATAACAAGCAACGGGTTAACAACAAGTTTTGAATACGACCCAATTACTTTAATGCAAACCAAACTTACCGACCCTGATGCAGGTATAACAGAATATGAATATGATGCTTATGGGCAAATGTTACGACAAAAAGATAATAAGGGCAACGAGTATTTCTTTAAACGTCCAACTGGCAACAATGATTATTATGATGTTTTAGGAAGATTACTTAAAAAACGAGGTCCCGAAGGTGAATACACTTATGTTTACGACAGCGACCCCAACAATAAAGGTACACTTTCAAAGGTGGTTTCGTCTAACGAAATCGTTTTATATACTTACGATAATTATGGAAGAATTTTACAATCTGCTAAAAATGTTTTGGACGAAAATTTTGTATCGAGCTACAAATACAATAATTTAGGCGATTTAATTGAAGAAACTTATCCGGGTTCATCGGCTTTTACTATTCAAAATATTTATAACAATAAAGGATTTTTAACTCAAGTGAATGATAAAGCTACCAATCAGCCTATTTGGACTATACTTGCAAATAAGTATAATAGTAAAGGCCAGTTAAAAGAGTTAACACTTGGTAACGGTTTAACTACATATTACGATTATAATAGTTTTGGATTTTTAAATTCTATTAAAACCGGAACAACCCAAACAACCGGTTTAATTCAAAATTATTCTTATACATTCGATGCCGACTGGGGCAGACCAATTACACGCACAAATGCTTTTGGTGGAATTGATGTATTAGGTAATCCTTTTAGCGTAACCGAAACTTTTGGTTACGATAACGATAATTTAAAACTTAACCGTTTAAGCACGGTAACAGTTACTGAAGGTCCATATAATAATGAAAATCAAGCCAAAAACCTATCTGTTAATTATGCTTTAAATGGAAACATTAGTACAAAATCACAGCTTGGTACTTATGCTTACGATGGTTTACAACCACATGCTGTTACCGCTGTTGAAAATATAAACAATATAATTTCGAGCGACGAACAGTCTATTGGTTATACTCCATTTAATAAAGTAAGCTATATAAAAGAAAAGCTAATAACAGGTAGTATATTATACGAAAAGAAACTTTATTTTACTTACGGCACAGCCAACCAGCGTATAAAAACAGAATATTATGACAACGATATTCAAAAAACCAAATATTTTGCAGGCAACTACGAGCAAGAAATAATAGATGGAAATGTACGTGAGTTGCATTATATTTCAGGTCCTATGGGCTTGGCTGCCATATACGTAAAACAAGACGGTAATGATACAATGTACTATATCCACACCGACCATCTTGGTTCAATTACTGAAATTACTAACGAACAAGGTGCATTGTTACAACGCTTTGCATACGATGCATGGGGGAAAAGAAGTTTTATAACAAATAACATAGGTGTAAATAATTTTCTTTTTGACCGTGGTTATACAGGCCACGAACATTTAGACCAGTTTGCATTAATAAATATGAACGGTCGCTTATATGACCCAATACTTGGGCGTATGCTTAGTCCTGATAACTACGTGCAAAATGCTACAAGCACGCAAGGATTTAACAGGTATAGCTATTGTTTAAATAATCCAATGATTTATACAGACCCAAGTGGTGATTTTATTGGTTTACCAATGTTTGGATTGGCATTTATAGGTGGAACTATTAGTAATATTATTAATGGAGTTCCCAATCCCATTGGTTCTGCATATAATGACGCAAATACACTTGTAAATGGAATGTCATCTTGTATGCAATATCCGATTTACACTGATGACAATACAACTGTATCAGCAGGATTAGACCCATTTGCATTTGGAGTTTCTGCAAATGTTTATCATACAGAAGGCGATTTTACTTTTAGTGGTGGGGCAGGTGTTGGTTTAATGAGTGGCGGATTTGCTAATGCTGGGATATCTTATACATCAGGAGATGTAACAGTAGGCACTGGTGTTGGAATTGGAAACAAAGGAGGTTCAACTTATTATTCTTTTGGTGGTAATGCAACTTATAAGGGATATGGATTAGGATATAGTTTCACACACTATGGAGCTGGTACAACACCAAATGGTCAACCTATAGGAGCACAGAATACAGGTAGTTTTACGGGTTACTGGCCAGGTGGTTCTTTTAGAATTGAGAATGATATCTTTGCCTTTGATGGTCAAGGACAAGACCGTTGGCGTACTAGTGCATGGGAGTTAACAATTGGTAAATATTCTCTGGGTTCATATATCTACACGAATGATCCAGAGGGCGAAGCGGGAAAATATCCATATACAGAAGAGTTTGTTGATTATGACGGTGAGAGTAGAACATTTGGAAAAAATCCAATGAGTTACGGAGATAAAATGGGTGCATGGAAATTTGGAAAAGTATATTCTTCTCCATTATGGTTTGGTTATAGAGTCGGCAATACAGTGAGCAGAATTGGTTTTAGCGACCCTTTAGTACAAGATTTAACACAGAATTTTGTCCATAAATATTTAGGGCGTGAAAATTATTATAATCAATATTCACCAAGTATATACAATTCTTATTTTTATTCAGGATATTATAATCCTTATAGTTTATATGGGCGATGACAAAGTATTTTCATTATATATTAATTTTTATTATTGTAATCATAATGAGCTGCTCTCCTCCTCGGTATTTGAAAAAAAGGTTAGGTTGCAATAGATTTATTCAGGATAAACGACTGTCAGATTTAGCTTTAATTTATACTGATGGATATGATGTTAAATATTTAGATACTAATGGCATGTTCTATGATTTTTTTATTGATACTGTACTATATAAATCCCTAATAAACGAAGGAGACAAATCGGTGGGGGATTATCCTATTTTTAGTAGGCAATGGAAAGGGAAATATGAAATATATAATGATACCTTACATTTTAAAGCTATTAATTATCGACCCATTGCTAATACTTGGAGAGGAATAGAAGATTGGTTTAAAATAATAAGTCGCGATACAATTGAGTTAGTAGCATTCAGGTGGTTAATACATGATAATCAGAATTTACCAAATAATTACTATCCAAAGATAATAAAGGTTGAGCCTCCGAGAAGTTATATTGCACGAGCTTTGCCTATTGAGGTTAAGGAAAAACAAAAATGGCTTATGAAGAAAAAATGGTTCTGGTGCGATAAAGAGCAGTATAAATTATGGAAAAAAGAAATGAAAAAAAAAGAATGACACAAATGAAAAAATCGGGAAATAGCTTGATAAGGTGTGCGTTTGTATTAGTTTTGTTTTCTGGTTTTCTATCTTGTAAATCAGGAATATATTACTTAGATTTTAAATCTGTAAAAAAAACACTTGATACGCTTGTGATATGCTCACCTTATGCACGTATTGTATCAGTCAATAAAGGAGTGGTCGTGCATGATAGCGTTGCCATTAACAAAAGCGTTCACGAAATGATGGAACAGCTAAAAATTCTTGACAAAAAATATGTAACTATTCATCACCAAATAAATTATGCTCAAGAAATTGATGAGCAGGTACTCAAATTTTATGAATTTTTAGATAAAAAAAATAACCGTCATAAAGAAATTCAAACACCTCAATTTATCCAAGAATATCTGAAACATAGCCCTAAAAGATATTTTCTTGTTTTATTCAATTGGGAAGTTCAAAATAACTATCCTTCTCGCCCCCCCATTTATATTGGTTCCGGACCGGGATACGGTACCTTAATGTTCCCCATTAGTGGACAAAATCAGAAAGACCTTCGTCTATTTGTTTTCGACAATATGAAACAAAAAGTTGCTTATTACAATAAAAATAAGGGAAATGTTTTAAACATTTTAAGATCATTGTTTTATAAATAACAGACATTTTCACAAATGGATGTAATCCCTTTTCTTAATATAACTCCCTGCCCTTCGGGATTTGCAATCCGCCAAATATTTTATATCTTTAACTTGTGAAACCAAGCCAAACTAAAATATTAAATTACAACAAATCAGCTACGTTATGTGCAGTTTACGAAAAAAACAATATAGGCAGTAGTAACATATACTACACCCACAAAGATTACCTCGGCTCAATTACCGAAATAACCGACAAAGATGGAGCATTACTCCAACGCATAAATTACGATGCATGGGGAAATCGCACATTAACCTACAACAATTCAGTATTTTCAGATTTTATTCTTGATAGAGGCTACACAGGACATGAGCATTTAGCACAATTCAGCCTTATAAACATGAACGGCAGAATGTACGACCCAGCACTTGGCACAATGCTAAGCCCCGATAACTTTGTGCAAAATGCTACAGGCACACAAGGGTTTAACAGGTATAGTTATGCAATGAATAATCCGATGTTATATATTGATCCAAGTGGAAATTTTGTAGAAGTAGTGTATATAGTTGCAGCTTTAATTTTGGTAGGTAAAATGTATTATGATGGTTATAATGCTAATGATAAAGAAGCAAACCCATTTAAATGGGATTGGAAAGATGCAACATATATTGTAGGTTATTCATATAGTGGTAATGGTTCAAATTTTAATGCTGGCATAGGGTGGGGTAATAATTATATCACGCAAGTTGGTTACAATGTGACTAGTGGTAATGCTCAATTTGGATATAACTACCAAGGGGTAAATTATATGTCAGAAATTGGATATGAAGAACCTCAAATACCACAAATTACATCGTTTGGCTCATCTTATGAATATGATGAAAAGTATTTTCATGGTTCCCAAAATGAAGCTAATGAAATATTGAATGTTGCGAGCAAAACTCATAATGCAGAAGGAATAATGTTTAATACTTCAAAAGGGTGGTCTTATGAACCATATAAAGGTTTTGCATCAATATTAAATTCAAAAGGTGAAAAAAAATGGGAATATAGAGAGAATGATCGTAGCCATTCCTTTATTTATTCAAATTTGGAAAAACAAAATGGTAGAACATATATATCCAAGTCAATTATGATAGATAAAGTACAAGTTTATAGTTGGACTCATACACATCCTGAAGGTTGGGGACCAAGCCCTGGAGACAAGGGGAATAGTAGATTTTACAATATACCGGGTTATATTGTACCTTGGTACGGTAATTTTGGATACCGATTTTATCCAAATGGGACTGTACAAAGTTGGGGCGATATAAATGTACATGTAAATTTACCTGAATTGATAGTAAATCCTAAATTCAAGTAATTAAAAATATTTTATATGCGTTTTTTTAAGTTAGTTGGGTTGTTTATTTGTTTGAATTTAAATGTTTTTTCACAAAAAAATATTGACTTGAATGATTCTTGTAATTGTTGTCATCTAACTACTTTAAATGATGAATTAAAAACTGTAATAAAAGAATACAATAAGATAATAAACACTAATGGATCTATTTACAAAATAAATTATAAAAAGGATAATGATAGTACAAATAACTATTTAATAACATTATCTAATACAGTATTCACTTTGCTATTAGAATTACCTGATTCTTATTTAATTTTTGATGAAAGCCTTATATATATATATTCCGAAAAGGATTGCAAGAAAATGATTAAAGGTGATTGTTTAAATGAACTGTTTAATATTTCTCAAAAATATAGTTATGATAAAATTGATGTGATTTCGTGGAACGAATATAAATTTAAATTTATGGTAAAGTCATTTGAATTTATAGATGATATTCCTTCGATAAGTTTTATATTACAAAACGGAAAAATTATTTCTATTAAACCAGAAATAGAATTATTCTATGAACCACAAATGAATCCAATCTTTATTGATTAATAGAATCTTTAGATGAAAATTCCATTTTAAATTTTATAATTATTACTATATTTTCGTATTTTTTTTAAAATAAAAAATCGACTTTAAACATTCATTAAGAATAAGATTATGAGAATCTATATAATAATTATTTTAGTTGGATTATTCCCTGTTATTACTTTTCCCCAAATTATTAAAAAAGATACTTTAACAAAAATTAGTATAACTGGAAAAGAAAAAAGATTTACAATTACAGATTGCGGGACTTTAATTGCAATTGGAGAATTAGGACGTTTTCACGACAAAAAAACTAAATATTTTATAGGAAATTATATAGGAAAAAACTTTAAATTTGCACTTTTTTATAAAAAATTATTTCTTGAGTGTGATTTTCGACCTGCTACTATTAATGTTTATAACAACTTGAATTTTAAAAATAATGTGCTTAATAGAAATGCCAATTTAAACATTATAAATACGGATATAACCATCGGATATTCTCATTGTTTTTTGAAAAACCTTAGTATTGAACCATATATAGGATATTTAAGCACAGCTTTTTTTGTCATTAACGAAGACGTAATAAAACAAAATTATGATTTCTCTCCAGTAAGAGGAATTACAACTGGATTCATATTGAACAAATATTTTAGAATTAGTAAAAGAAGTGTTGATTATTTCGTGATTTTTTTATCAAATAGTATGAATTTTTCGAATTATAATAACTTTTATTATGAGATGGGAAATTCATTTTATTCTGTTGAATTGGGAATTGGATTTAAAGGGTTATTTCTGAAAAGAATTAAAAATTAAGCTACATGCGACAATGAGTAGATTATTCTATTAAAAATAGATCACGAAGGCGAATATAATTATGCTTACGACAGCGACCTCAACAATAAAGGAACGCTTTCGTTGGAAACTGCTCCTGGAGGCATTACAACTTCATACACTTACGATAACTTAGGTAGAATTACAAAAACAACTCAAAATATTCCAGAACACAATTTTGTTTTCTCATACAAATACGATAACTTTGGTAATTTAAAAGAAGAAACATATCCATCGGGATTTACTATAGAAAATATGTATAACCAACGCGGATTTTTAACACAGGTAAACAACAAGCAAACATCGCAGCCTATTTGGGAATTGCTTGATGTAAACAGCAAAGGACAACCTCTGGAGCTTTCGCTTGGCAATGGTTTGCACAGTTACCACGAATACGACCCTTATGGCTTTTTATATAGAATAGGAACATTAACTTATCCCTCTTATACATATGATGTACAAGATTATTTATATCACTTTATACCCGAATGGGGCAGA